>NZ_JBFRFR010000039.1:0-83597 GCF_052114925.1 Bradyrhizobium sp. 2TAF36
ATGCAATGCACGACCTCGCCGGCTACACGCCGTTCGCGGGCCGCAAGCTGAAGGGCTGGCCGGTTAGCGTTCTCTCGCGCGGCCGGGTGATCATCGACGGCAACAAGTGCCTCGCGGAGGCCGGCAGCGGCAAATTCCTGGCGCGCGGCGGCGGCGAGGCGGCAAAGCCGACGGGGCGGCTCGTCGCCGACATGGATCCGGAGCGGAATTTTGGGGCAAAGCTGCTGTGACGGCAGATCGCGCGCGATGAAGATCGTCATCTTCGGCGGCACCGGCTTTGTCGGCCTCAATCTTGCCGAGGTACTGCTCGCGCGCGGGCATGACGTCACGCTGTATGACCGCGCGGAGTTGCCGCCATCCGCGCGGCGATCGCTTGCTGACTACGGTGCACGGCTCAAAGCCGTGCAGGGGGATATCACCGACGCAGACGCCATCGACGCCCTCATTGCCGCGGGCTGCGATGCGATCGCGCTGGGCGCGGCGGTGACGGCCGGCGATAAACTCGAGCGAGCGTCGACCTCGCGCGTTCTCGAAATTAACGTGATGGCGCAAATCCCCATCCTGCTCGCGGCGATCCGTCATGGCGTTCGCCGTGTCGTCAATCTGTCGTCGGCATCGGCCTATGGCGCATCCGGTGGGCGGGTGGACATTCTGGACGAGGAGACGCCCTGCGATCCCATCTCGTTCTATGCGATCAGCAAGTTCACCTCGGAGCGCTCTGTCGCTCGCCATGCCGAACTCTTTGGCGGCGATTTCCTGAGCGTGCGGTTGACTGCGGTGTTCGGGCCGTGGGAGCGACCCGGTTCAGTGCGCGATACACCGAGCCTCCAGTATCAGATCCTGGCCGCATTCGCTCGCGGTGAGCCGGCGATCATGCCGGGGCCGGGTATGCGAGACTGGACCTACGCGCCGGACGCTGCCGAAGCGGTCGCGATTCTGGTCGAGGCCGAGCGCCCTCGTCACCAGCTGTACAACATTTCGAACGGCGGGGCGTGGCCCGCATTGCAATGGGGCGAGGCGTTCGCGGCGTTGCATCCCGGCCTGGAGTGCCGGCTCGCGGCACCCGGAGAAAAGACCGCCATAAAGCTGCACGGGCCGGCTCGCGCGCCGCTCGCGGTGAACCGGATGGCGGACGAATTCGGCTGGCGCGCGCGGTTCGGCTGTGCCGAGTCCGCCGCGGCGATGAGCGCCTGGTTGACCCAGCACAAGGAGTGGATCTGAGATGCGGCTGCAAGGGCACACGGCCATCATCACGGGAGCAGCTTCGGGCATTGGCCGTGCCAGCGCAAAGCTGTTTGCGGAGGAGGGCGCGCAGCTTGCTTTGGTCGATCGCGATGCCGCCGGCCTCCAGGAGACGCTGAGTCTGGTCGGCGAGGCAACGACGCATGTCGGCGATGTCGGTGACGCCGGTTTCGCGGAGACCGTTGTCAGCGATGTCGTGGCGCGGCTCGGCCGGCTCGATATTCTGATGACCGCGGCGGGCTTCTCCTGCGGTGGCACGGTGCTGACGACGACCCTGGAAGACTGGGACGCGGTGTTCCGCGCCAATGTCGGGGGCACGTGGCTGTGGGCGCGCGCGGCGGTGCCGCAGATGCAGCAGCAGAAGAGCGGCTCGATCATCACGCTGGCGTCGCAGCTTGCGATCGCCGGCGGCAAGGGCAACAGTGCCTATATCGCCGCCAAGGGTGCGATCGTCAGCCTGACGCGCACCATGGCGGTCGATTTCGCGACCGACGGCATCCGTGTCAACGCGATTGCGCCCGGCGCAATCGACACGCCGATGCTGCGCCGCAGCTTTGCCCGCCACGCCAATTCGGACGAGGTGCGCGAAGCCTCCCGCAATCGCCACGCCATGAAGCGGTTCGGTGAGGCGGAAGAGATCGCGCAGACCGCGCTGCATCTCGCCAGTGATGCGTCTTCGTTCACGACCGGCACCGTGATGGTGGTTGACGGAGGCTGGCTCGCGGCATGAGCGACGCGCTGGCAAAGCTTGAAGCGACCGTGCGCGCCGATCTCGCGATGATCGCGCATCCCGGCGCTGCCTGGCTCGAGCCGAAGACGGGGCCGGATGGCAAGCCCGCGCTCGATGTTCTCATCATCGGCGCCGGCCAGTCCGGTATCGCCATCGGCTTCGGCCTGATGCGCTCGCGCGTCAGCAACATCCTGCTGCTCGACAAGGCCGAGGAGGGGAAGGAGGGCCCGTGGCTCAGCTATGCCCGCATGCCGACGCTGCGCAGCCCGAAAGATTACACTGGCCCGGACCTCGATATTCCCAGCCTGACCTATCAGTCCTGGCACGAAGCCCGTTTCGGCAAGGAGAGCTGGCAGGAGCTGAATCTGATCCTGAGAGAGCATTGGGCGGACTATCTGCTCTGGCTGCGACGCACGATCGGTCTGCCCGTGCGCAACGGCTGCGAACTTCTGGAGATTGCGCCTGCGTCAGGCGGTCTGCTCGCCGCGCGTGTGAGACGCGCCGATGGCGTCGGGACGCTCTATGCCCGCAAGATCGTGCTGGCGACGGGGCAGGAGGGCATGGGCGACTGGATGATTCCCGAGCCCCTGCGCGATCTGCCGGCAGATTCGGTCGCAACTGTTGCCGACGACATCGACTTCGAAAGCCTGCGCGGCAAGCGCGTCGCGGTGATCGGCGCCGGCGCGTCCGCCTTCGACAATGCAGCGACCGCGCTGGAGGCAGGCGCGGCGGAGGTGCATCTGCTCTGCCGCCGCGCTCAGATCCAGGTGATCCAGCCCTATCGCTGGCTCACCTTTCGCGGCTTCCTGCGCCATCTCAGCGATCTCGACGATGCCTGGCGCTGGCGCTTCATGCGCAAAATCCTCGAAATGCGCGAGGGATTTCCGCAGCCGACTTACGACCGCTGCGCGCGTCACGCCAATTTCACACTGCACGAAGGCGCGCCGGTCGAGGGCACCAGGCAAACCGATGGCGGTGTCGAATTGCACACGCCACGCGGCGCCATCACCGCGGATTTCGTCATTTGCGGCACCGGCATCGACATGAACTTCGCCGGCCGCGGCGAGCTCGCCAAATTTGCCGGCAATATCGCGACCTGGGCCGATCGCTATCAGCCGCCTTCGAGCGAGCACAACGCGCGGCTCGGCCGCTTTCCCTATCTCGCTGACGATTACGCCTTCACCGAGCGTGCGTCAGGCGAGACGCCGTGGATCTCCGACATCCATCTGTTCGCCATTGCCTCCACCATGAGTTTTGGTCCGTCGGGATCGTCGATCAATGCGATGACGACCGCCATTCCCAAGCTGGTCAATGGCCTGACGCGCGGCTTGTTTCGCGCCGATGTTGAACGCCACTGGGCTTCGCTCAGCGCCTACGACGTGCCGCAGGCCGTGGTTGCGCGGCCCGCGCGAACAATGGAGGAATCGCGATGATCATCCATGCACCGCCGCGACGAAGCGCCTCTGCGGGATTGGCGCGCAACTTGCTTCTTTCTTGACCTGCCTTGCTGGCGTTCTTGCCGAAATTTTGGGGAAAACGAATGCGTTTTGTGTCTTTCAGGCCCGCGGCCTCAGTCCTCGCCACCACTGCGCTGTTGCTCATTGCCACCGCGCCTTCGAAGGCACAGACCAGGGCGGAGACGTTGCGCTACGTCACGGGATCAGCGGTCAACACGCTCGATCCCAACATCCCCGGATCGACGCGCGAATCCTTCGCGCTGAGCATGAGCACCTACGATCGGCTGGTGGCGTTCGGCCGCAAGCAGCTCAACGGCAAATGGGTGTTCGATCTCGACACGATCACCGGCGAGCTCGCCGAATCCTACGATGTCAGCCCCGATGGACTGAAGCTGACCTTCCGCCTGCGCAAGGACGCCAAGTTCCAGGATGGCTCGCCCGTCACGGCCGAGGACGTGAAATGGTCGCTCGATCGCTGCGTCACCGCGCCGATCCTCGGCAAGGCCCAGCTCCTGACGGGTTCGTTGACGTCGGCGGACCAGTTCAAGGTGATCGATCCCCTCACCATCGAGGTGACGCTGCCGAAACCCGACAAGCTCGCGCTGCCCAATCTCGCCACCGTCTATCCCCTGATCATCAACTCGAAGGTGGCAAAAGAGCACGCGACGCCGGATGATCCCTGGGCCACCGCATGGCTGAAGGAGCACACCGCCGGCAGCGGTGCTTATGTGGTCGAGACCTTCAAGCCGGGCGAGCAGGTCATCCTCAAGCGCGACGAGACCTGGAACCGCGGTTCGGCCAACAAGCCCGCATTCTTCAAGCGCGTGATTATTCAGTCCGTGCCGGAGCCGGCGACCCGCGCCAATCTCGTCGAGCGCGGCGATGCCGACCTCGTCGTCGATCTCCAGGCCAGCGACGTGCAGTCGCTCGAGGCCAAGGGCAAGCTCAAGGTGGTCTCGACCCCGCAGTACAATGCGATCACCTATGTCTCGATGAACAACCAGATGCCGCCCTTCGACAACGTCAATGTCCGCCGTGCCATCGCTTACGCGCTGCCCTATGACGACATGTTCAAGGCCGCCCTGTTCGGCCGCGGCGCGCCGCTGTTCGGCGCGACCTGGCCGGACGGCAAGCCGCTGAACGGCATCTATCCTTTCCAGCAGCCCGTGAAGGTCGACCTCGACAAGGCAAGGGAATATCTCAAGGCGGCCGGGCTCCCCGAGGGTTTCTCGACTACCTTCAGCTTCAACGTCGGCCAGTCCTCGACCGCGGAGCCGATGGCCGCGCTGGTGAAGGAGTCACTCGGCAAGATCGGGATCAAGGTCGACATCCAGAAGCTGCCGGACGCGCAGATGTCCACGCAGATCAACGAGAAGAAGCTTCCCTTCTACACCGAGGGCATCGTAGCGTGGCTGCCGTCGACCGATTATTTCTACCGCAACTTCTACACCGGCAATCAGCGCTGGAATTACGGCTCGATCAACAACCCGGATCTTGCCGCAATCGCGCAGGAGGCGCGTTTCGAGCCGGACAAGGCCAAGTATGAGGACGCCGGCCGCAAGCTCAACGCGATGCATGTCGATCTGATGCCGCAGATCATGCTGTGGCAGCCGAACCAGGATGCGGTGATGGCGTCGTCGGTCGAAGGCTACACCTACGAGTTCCACCGCCAGGTCGACTATCGCGACGTCAGCCGCAAGTGACATCGGACAACGAGAGGAGCTCTCAGAGGTGACGACCGGTCTTGGTGCAACCATGGTGCGGGCGGGCAGGCGGCTTCTGTCGTCGCTGCCGGCGCTGTTCGGTGTGCTGGTGTTCACCTTTCTGCTGATGCGCGTGCTGCCCGGTGACCCCGCGGTGTTCTTCGCCTCGGGGCCGAATGCCGGCAAGGAGGAGATCGAGCAGATCCGCAAGCAGATGGGGCTCGACAGGTCGGTGCCGGAGCAGCTCGTGTTCTATCTCTCTGACATCGGCCACGGCAATCTCGGCCGCTCCATGATGACGGGACAGCCGGTGCTGAAGGACCTGCGCGAACGGCTGCCGGCTTCGCTGGAGCTCACCTTCACGGCGCTCCTGATCGCGCTGATCGCGGCGGTACCGCTCGGCGTTGTCGCAGCCTTGAAGCCCGGCTCGATCGTCGATCACGGCGTGCGGCTGTTCTGCGCGCTCGGCGTCTGCGTGCCGACTTTCGTCTCGGGCCTGCTGTTGATCTATGTCTTCTACTACCTGCTCGGGCTCGCGCCTGATCCGACCGGGCGGATCGACGTGTTCACTTCGCTGCCGCCGCAACGGACCGGGTTCCTGTCGATCGATTTCCTGCTGGCGGGAGATATCGAGGGCTGGTGGGCGGCCTGCAAGCAGTTGATTCTGCCGGCGGTGAGCATGGCGCTGTTCGTGATCGCGCCGCTGGCGCGGATCACGCGGGCCTCGATGCTGGTCTCGCTCGGCAGCGATTTCGTCCGCACCGCGCGCTCGGTCGGATTGTCCTGGCACAAGGTGGTCGTCACTTATGCGCTGCGGAACGCGATCCTGCCCGTCATCACCATCGCCGGCATCGTGTTCTCGACCATGCTGGGCGCCAATGTCCTGGTGGAGAAGGTGTTCTCCTGGCCGGGCGTCGCTTCCTACGCGCTCGATGCGCTCTTATCCTCCGACTATGCGCCGGTGCAGGGTTTCGTGCTGCTGATGGCCAGCCTGTTCGTGCTGGTCAATCTCGTGGTCGACATCTGCTACGGCATCGCCGATCCCAGGGTGTCAATCGAATGACCAGCGCAACTCTCCGCCATTCGGTCTGGATTCTGCGCGGCAATCCGCTCACCGCCGTTGCCGCGGCCGGCGTTGCGCTGTTCGTCCTGATTGCGATCTTCGGGCCTTGGATCGTGCCCTATGATCCCGTGGTCTCCAATGTCTCGGAGGCGCTTTTGCCGCCGAGCGCGGCCCATCTCGCCGGCACCGACCAGCTCGGCCGCGATGTGTTCAGCCGCCTCATCATCGCCGCGCGCCTCGATCTTGCCATTGCGGTTTCCGCGGTCGGCATCTCCTTCGTGATCGGCGCCGTCGTCGGCGCGTTCTGCGGCTATGCCGGCGGCAAGCTCGACCGTGGCGTCGGCCGCTTCGTCGATGTGATGATGGCCTTTCCGCTGTTCGTGCTGGCGATGGCGATGGTTGCCGCCCTGGGCAACCGGATTGAGAACATCGTGATCGCGACTGCGATCATCAATCTTCCGTTCTACATCCGCTTCGCACGCGCCGAGGTCAACGTTCGCCGCAATGTCGGCTGGGTTGAAGCCGCGCGCGCCTGCGGCGAGAGCCATTTCTCGGTGGTGCTGCGCTTCCTGCTGCCGAACATCCTGCCGGCGATGGCGGTGCAGATCTCGCTCAATCTCGGCTGGGCCATTCTCAATGCCGCCGGCCTGTCCTTCATCGGTCTCGGCGTCAAGCCGCCGACGCCGGAATGGGGCATCATGGTCGCGGAAGGGGCACGCTTCATCTCGACCGGGCGATGGTGGCTGGTGGCGTTTCCGGGCCTTGCGCTGATGATGGCCGTGCTGTGCTTCAATCTTCTCGGTGACGGGATGCGGGACATTCTCGACCCGCGGATGCGCACATGAGCGAGGAGCTGCTAGGGATCAACGACCTCCACGTCTCGTTCTCGACGCGGCGTGGCATGGTCGAGGCCGTGCGCGGCGTGACGCTCTCGGTCGAGAAGGGCGAGATGCTCGGCCTCGTCGGCGAGAGCGGCTCGGGCAAGTCGGTCACCGGCTTCGCGACCACGCGGCTGCTCGATGCGGCCGGGCGCGTCACCGGCGGCAAGATCCTGTTTCGCGGGCAGGACGTCACAAAACTCAGGGGCGATGATCTTCGTCAGCTCCAGGGCGCCGCGATGTCGATGATCTTCCAGAATCCGCGGGCCGCGCTCAACCCGATCCGCGCGATCGGCCTGCAGATCGCGGATGCGATCCTCACGCATAAGAAGATATCGAAGGACGCCGCAGGCGCCGAGGCGCTCGAGCTGCTGCGCGCTGTCCAGATCCGCGACCCCGAGACGCGGATGAACGCCTATCCGCATGAGCTGTCCGGCGGCATGTGCCAGCGCGTGATGATCGCGATCGCGATTTCCTGCAATCCCGCGCTGCTGATCGCCGACGAGCCGACCACCGGCCTCGACGTCACGACCCAGAAGGTGGTGATGGATCTGCTCGCAGAAATTGCCGCCGCGCGCGGCATGGCGACGATCCTGATCACGCACGATCTCGGTCTCGCGGCGCGCTATTGCCGCCGCATCGCCGTGATGGAGCGCGGCCGCATCGTCGAGGAAGCGAGCCCCAAAAAGCTCTTCAGCGCACCGCAGCACGCCTATACCCGCCGCCTCGTTGCGGCATCGCCGACCGCGACGTCGCGGATCGAGGATCTCGTGACGGAGGAGGAGCGGGAACGGCATGCGACGATCGTCAGCAAGCCAAGGCAGGAGCTCCCGCACGGGACGCCACCGCTCCTCGAGGTGCGCAAGCTCGCCAAGCGTTTTGACCAGGGCTCCGCGGCGGTCGCGGATTTCTCGATGACGATGGCCGGCGGCGAGAGCGTCGGGCTCGTTGGCGAGTCCGGCTCCGGCAAGAGCACGACGTCGCGGATGATCTGCCGTCTTATCGATCCGAGCGAAGGCGATATCGTGTTCGACGGGCAGTCGATCGGCCACGTCGCCTCGCGCGACTTTCACCGTTCGCCCTTGCGCAAAGACATCCAGATGGTCTTCCAGGACCCGAACGAGAGCCTCAACCCGCGCTTCACGGCGTTCGACTGCATCGCCCATCCCTTGATGCGGCTCGACGGCATGCGTACGGGCGATGCGCTGCGCAAGCGGGTGGAGGAGTGCGCCGAGCGGGTGGGCTTGCCGCTCGATCTGCTGCCGCGCTTTCCGCACCAGCTCTCCGGCGGCCAGAAGGCCCGCGTCGGCATCGCCCGCGCCATCGCCTGCCGGCCGCGGCTCCTGGTGCTGGACGAGCCGACCGCCGCGCTCGACGTTTCGGTGCAGGCGGTGGTGCTGCAACTGCTCGACCGTTTGCGCCGCGAGAACGACATCGCGCTGCTGTTCGTCAGCCACGATCTCAATGTTGTGCGTATGCTCTGCGACCGCACCATCGTGCTGCGCAATGGCGGCATCGTGGAGCAGGGGGAGAGCCGGGCGCTGTTCGACAATCCCAAGACCGACTACACGCGCAAGCTGGTCGAGGCGATTCCGCATATCGAGACCGGACCGGCACTGGCGGCCGCGCTTTGACGCCTGAACCGGTCGTAATCCAGATGAGATCCCGCTGGCGAAGGCCCGGTTAGTGGCATACCATTTGCACGCCAATGGGTTCTGGTTTCACCTGCCTTTGGCCAACGATGGCCGGCATCACGGCACTACTGGGAGGATTTCATGGATCGCAGGACCGTATTGAAGGGACTGGCCGGCGCGGGCGGTCTGGCATTGTCGGGCGGCCTCTCGGCCCCGGCGATCGCACAAGGCGCCTCTGCGCGCACCCTGCGCTTCGTGCCGCAAGCCAACCTCGCCAATTTCGATCCCATCTGGGGCACGCAATATGTCGTGCGCAACGCGGCGGCGCTGGTCTGGGACACGCTCTACGGCGTCGATGCCAAGCTCCAGCCGCAGCGTCAAATGGTCGAGTCCGAGGAGACCACCGACGACGGCAAGACCTGGACCTTCAAGCTGCGCGCGGGTCTCAAGTTCCATGACGGCGAGCCGGTGCTGAGCAAGGACGTTGTCGCGAGCCTGTCGCGCTGGGCCGCGCGCGATCCAATGGGTCTGATGATCCTCGCTATCCAGCAGGAATTGACTCCGGTCGACGACCGCACCTTCAAATGGGTCCTGAAGCAGCCTTTCCCGAAAATGTTGTACGCGCTGGCCAAGAACAACGCGCCGTGCTCCTTCATCATGCCCGAGCGCATCGCGAAGACCGATCCGTTCAAGCAGATCACCGAATATGTCGGCTCGGGTCCGATGAAGTTCGCCAAGAGCGAATGGGTGCCCGGCGCCAAGTCGGTGTTCGAGAAGTTCACCGATTACGTGCCGCGACAGGAGAAGGCGTCGTGGCTTGCCGGCGGCAAGAACATCCTGGTCGATCGCGTCGAGTGGCTGGTGATGCCGGATCCGGCCACCGCTGCGGCCGCCTTGCAGAACGGTGAGGTCGACTGGTGGGAGAACCCGATCTCCGATCTCGTGCCCGTGCTGAAGAAGAACAAGAACATCAGCGTCGATATCGGCGATCCCCTCGGCAATATCGGCTCATTCCGGATGAACCATCTGCACCCACCCTTCAACAATGTGAAGGCGCGGCGCGCGGTGCTGATGGCGTTGAGCCAGGAAGACTATATGCGTGCGCTGGTCGGCGACGACGATACGTTGTGGAAGCCGCTGCCCGGCTTTTTTACGCCGGACACACCGCTCTACTCCGAGTTGGGCGGCGAGATCCTGAAAGGAAAGCGCGATTTGGATGCGGCCAAGAAGCTGCTCGCCGAGAGCGGCTATTCCGGCCAGCCGGTCACATGCGTGGTCGCGCAGGACCAGTCGATCACGAAGGCGCAGGGCGACGTCACCGCGGATCTGCTCAAGAAGCTCGGCATGAATGTCGATTTCGTCGCGACCGATTGGGGCACGGTGGGCGCGCGCCGCGCGATGAAGACACCGCCGGGGCAAGGCGGCTGGAATATGTTCCACAGCTGGCACGCCGGCGCCGATTGCATCAATCCGGCCGCCTACACCGCCATCCGCGCCAATGGCGACAAGGCCTGGTTCGGCTGGCCCAACAGCCCGAATACCGAGAAGGAGATCACGGCCTGGTTCGACGCCAAGAATCTCGAGGAAGAGAAGGCCGCGATCGGGCAGGTCAACAAGGCGGCGCTCGAGGATGTCGTCTACGCGCCGACCGGCTTCTTCCTGACCTACACGGCATGGCGCAAGAACGTCTCCGGCATCACCAAGGGGCCGCTGCCGTTCTTCTGGAACGTGTCGAAATCCGCATGATGGTACGCTGAAGCCAGATGCTCTCTTACATCCTCCGTCGCATCGTCTCGACCTTGCCGGTGATGGCAATCGTCGCGCTGTTCGTGTTCAGCCTGCTCTACATCGCGCCGGGTGATCCCGCCGTGGTGATCGCAGGCGATCAGGCGAGCCCGGAGGATGTGGAGCGCATTCGCCAGGGCCTCGGCCTCGACCGGCCCTTCCTGATCCAGTTCGGCAGCTGGGTCTGGCGCATCCTGCACGGCGATCTCGGCACCTCGATCTTCACCAACCTTCCGGTCTCCGCGATGATCGGACAGCGTCTCGGACCGACGCTGTCGCTGATGACCGTCACGTTGCTGCTCACTATCGTGGTCGCCGTGCCGCTCGGCGTGGTGGCGGCATGGAAGGCTGGCAGCTTCATCGACCGCGCCATCATGGCGTTCGCCGTGTTCGGCTTCTCGCTGCCCGTGTTCGTCGTCGGCTATGTCCTTGCCTACATCTTCGCGCTGGAGCTCGAATGGCTTCCCGTGCAGGGCTACACGCCGCTCACGGAGGGCTTCTGGCCGTGGCTGCAAAACCTGATCCTGCCGTCGATCGCGCTGGGCTGCGTCTACATCGCGCTGATCGCGCGCATCACGCGTGCCACCATGCTTGAAGTCTTGCAGCAGGACTATATCCGCACCGCGCGCGCCAAGGGCCTCGGGCAGGGCGGCATCCTCTTCGTTCACGCGCTGAAGAATGCCGCGGTCCCGATCGTGACCGTGATCGGGATCGGCATCGCGCTCCTGATCGGCGGGGCGGTCGTCACGGAAAGCGTGTTCGCGATCCCCGGCCTCGGCCGACTCACGATCGACGCGATCCTGCGCCGCGACTATCCCGTCATCCAGGGCATCGTGCTCCTCTTCAGCTTCGTCTACGTCCTCGTCAATCTGATGATCGACGTCATCTATACGCTCGTTGACCCGAGGATCCGCTATTGACCGATACGACCGTCAATCCGCAAGCGCTGCCGGCGGGCTTCGTTCTCGCGCCGCAACTGCCTGAAATCCTGCGGCCGGTTAGGATCCGGCGCGGCTTCATCGGCCTCTTGCGTGGCCATCCCACGGTCGCGATCGGCGGCGCGCTGCTGCTGACGCTCGTTCTGATCGCGATCTTCGCGCCCTATCTCGGGACGGTCGATCCGACGGCACTTGCGCCCGCCAAGCGCACCCGCGCGCCGTCCGCCGCGTTCTGGTTTGGCTCCGACGTGCTGGGCCGCGACATCTATTCGCGCGTGCTCTTTGGCGCGCGGGTCTCGCTCACGGTCGGCCTGTCGGTTGCGATCCTCGCATCCGCGGCGGGCCTCGCCATCGGCATCGTCTCCGGCTTCATCCGCTGGGCCGACGGCATCTTGATGCGCTTCATGGACGGCCTGATGTCGATCCCGCCGATCCTGCTTGCGATCGCACTGATGGCGCTGACGCGCGGCAGCGTCGGCAACGTCATCCTGGCCATCACCATCGCCGAGATCCCGCGGGTTTCCCGTCTTGTCCGTAGCGTGGTGCTGTCGCTGCGCGAGCAGCCCTATGTGGACGCCGCGGTCGCCTGCGGCACGCGGACGCCGATGATCATCCTGCGCCACATCCTGCCCAACACGCTGGCGCCGATGCTGGTTCAGGCGACTTACATCTGCGCCAGCGCCATGATCACGGAGGCGATCCTGTCCTTCATCGGGGCGGGCACGCCGCCCACCATTCCGTCCTGGGGCAACATCATGGCCGAGGGCCGCGCGCTGTGGCAGGTCAAGCCCTACATCGTGTTCTTCCCGGCGGCGTTCCTCTCCGTCACCGTGCTCGCCGTGAACCTGCTCGGCGACGGCCTTCGCGATGCGCTCGATCCGCGCATGGCCAAGAGCCTCTGATGTCGAGGGGTTGATCGCGATGGCCTTGCTCGAAGTCGAGAACCTCCAGACCCACTTTCGCACGCCCGGCGGCATCAACCGCGCGGTCGACGGCGTGTCCTTTCATGTCAACGAAGGCGAGACGCTCGCCATCGTCGGCGAATCCGGCTGCGGCAAGTCGGTGACCTCGATGTCGCTGATGCGGCTGATTCCGGAGCCGCCGGGCAGGATCGCAGGCGCTGTCCGCTTTGCGGGCAGGGACCTGCTGCAACTGTCCGATCGCGAGATGCGTGCCATTCGCGGCAACGACATCTCGATGATCTTTCAGGAGCCGATGACGAGCCTCAACCCGGTTCTGACGGTCGGCCGCCAGATCCGCGAGACGCTGATGATCCATCAGGGCCTGGACAAGCAGGCGGCCGAGGCGCATGCGATCGAGATGCTGACGCTGGTCGGCATTCCCGAGCCCAAGCGGCGCGTGCGCGAATATCCGCATCAGCTTTCCGGCGGCATGCGCCAGCGGGTGATGATCGCGATCGCGCTGGCCTGCAATCCGAAGCTCCTGATCGCGGACGAGCCGACCACGGCGCTCGACGTGACCATCCAGGCGCAGATCCTGAAGCTGATGCTTGATCTCAAGCGCCGGGTCGGTGCGGCGATCATCCTGATCACCCACGATCTCGGCGTGGTCGCCGAGATCGCCGAACGTGTCATGGTGATGTATGCCGGCCGCAAGGTCGAGGAGGCGCCGGTGGCCGAGCTGTTCCGCTCACCCCGTCATCCCTATACGCAGGGCCTGCTCGGCGCGGTGCCGCGGCTCGGCTCCTCGCTAACAGGCACGGCGAGGCGGCTGGCCGAAATCCCGGGGCAGGTGCCTGATCTGCGCAAGCCCATCATCGGCTGCGTCTTCGCCGGCCGCTGCGCGCTCGCGACCGATCTTTGCCGCCAATATGCGCCGGGGCTCGAAGAGAAGGCGCCTCGCCACGTCGCCGCCTGCCACTATTCCGCCAAGGGGGCCATCGCGGCATGAGTCCTCCGCTGCTCCAGGTCAACGACCTCAAGAAGCATTTTCCGGTCAAAAAGGGCCTGTTCGGCCGCAAGTCCGAATATGTCTATGCCGTCGACGGTGTGTCCTTCGAGATCGCGAAAGGCGAAACGCTGTCGCTGGTCGGCGAGTCCGGCTGCGGCAAGTCGACGGTCGGCCGCGCCATCCTGCGGCTGTTCGACATCACGGCGGGCCAGGTGATCCTCGACGGCCAGCGCATCGACGACGCGCATCCGAGCACGATGCGCCAGATGCGCCGCCGCGTGCAGGTGGTGTTCCAGGATCCGTTCTCGAGCCTCAATCCGCGCATGCGCGTGCGCGACATCCTGGCCGAGCCGATCCGCAATTTCGGCCTCGCCAAATCCGCCACCGATCTCGAAACCCGCGTGACGGCACTGATGGATACCGTGCGGCTGCCGCGCGAGGCGCTCAACCGCCGGCCGCACGAATTCTCCGGCGGCCAGCGTCAGCGCATCGGCATCGCGCGGGCGCTCGCAGCCGAGCCCGAGCTGATCGTCTGCGACGAGGCGGTCTCCGCGCTCGACGTCTCGGTCAAGGCGCAGATCGTCAATCTCTTGCAGGACCTCCAGCGCGAGTTCGGCCTGGCGCTGCTGTTCATCAGCCATGACCTCGCGATCGTCGAGCACATGACCCATCGTGTCGCGGTGATGTATCTCGGCAAGATCGTCGAGGTGGCGCCGCGCCGCGAGATCTTTGCCGCGCCAAGGCATCCCTATACCAAGGCGCTGCTCTCCGCGGTCCCGCTGCCCGAGCCCGGCGCCCAGCGCAATCCCATCATCCTCAAGGGGGACGTGCCGAGCCCGGTCAACCCGCCGAGCGGGTGCCGCTTCCACACCCGTTGCCCATACGTCTTCGATCGCTGCCGCACGGAGGAGCCGACGCTGCGTTCGACCGGACCCGAGCAATGGGTGGCCTGTCACCTCGAAGAGGCGCCGTAGGCCCTTCAGCCCTGGCGGCGCAGGAAGCCTGTGATCGTGACTTTCTCCCAGATGCCGGCTGCGGCGAAGGGATCGGCGCGGTTGAAGGCTTCGACCTCGGCGCGGCCGGGCGCTTCGATTAGGAACAGGCTGCCGATCATGGTCGCGCCGTCGTCGGAGACCAGCGGCCCAGACATCACGATCTTGACGCCGAAGCGCGATGTGTCGCTCAGAAAGGCCTTGTGGGCGTCGTAATTGGCGAGCCGGGTCGGCAGCGCGCCGGCGCGGTCGAGGGCGTGAATKGCGAACAGCATGATGTCTCCGTTGACGTGTCGGTTTTCTTGTGACGATTCTTGGGACGGCCGCGAAGGCGGCCGTCCGTGCTTGTGATGAGCGGTTGGGCTATTTGGCGCCGAGCTTGCCGGCGTCCTCGAAGGTCGGGCAGGTCCGTTGCTCCAGCGGTACGTCGAACGGCTGGTAATTGTCCTTGGTGATGACGGTCGGCTTCAGCACGATCTCGGAAATGACAGGCTGGTTGCGCAAGCTGCGGATCGCCATCATGGTGCCGAGACACCCTTGCGCAAATCCGTTGTAGTCGCCGCTGGCGAGCAGCTTGCCGGACTTGATCGCGTCGATCGCCTCCTTGGTGCCGTTGATGCCGATCACCTGGGCCTTGCGGTTCGCGCCGTCGAGCGCCTCGATCGCGCCGACCGCCATGGCGTCGTTGGCCGCCAGCACGGCTTCGATCTGCGGGTTCGACTGCATCAGGTTCTCCATGACCTGGAGCGCCTGCAGCCGCTGGTAGTTGCCGGGCTGCGAGGCCAGCAGCTTGGCGCCCGAATTCTCCTTCAGCGCGTCGTTGAAGCCGCGGACGCGATCGACATTGGTCAGCGAGCCCTTGACGCCCTCGATGATGACGATGTTGCCCTTGCCGCCCAGCGTCTTGAGCAGGAAGCGCGCGGTTTCGAGTCCGAGGCTGTAATCGTCGGCGCCGACGAAGGAGAGGAACTTGCCGCCGGCGGAGCGGTCGGTGATGTTGACGACGGGGATTTTCGCCTCGTTGATCTTCTCGACGCCCGGCACCATCGCCTTGTAGTCGACCGGCGTGAACACGATCGCGCTCGGCTTCTTCACCACGACGTCCTCGATTTGGCTGAGCTGCTCGGGGATCGAGTCCGGCTTGGTCGGGATGTACTGCAGCGTCTTCGCGTTCAGCGCTTTCGCCATGTTGTCGGCACCGACCCGCACCGTCTGAAAGAACGGATTGGTCTGGTTCTTGGTGAACACGGCGATGGTCTCGCCGTCGGCGCGCGCCTGTGTCGTGAACGCGGCCGCCATCAGCAGCGGCAGCGCCAAATAACCCATTTTCTGTTTCATGTAGCCTCCATCCCTCATTTTGCTTGTTGGATTTCTAAGAGCTCATTGCGCGCGGCGGCGGGTCTTCATGTCGAGCCAGACCGCGAGAATGACGATGATGCCGGTGACGAGCGGCTGCCAGTTGGCGCTGAGCGACAACAGGTTCATGCCGTTCAGCACCAGCGTCAGGATCAGCGCGCCGATGAAGGTTCCGAACACGGTGCCGACACCGCCGAACAGCGAGGTGCCGCCGATCAGGACGGCTGCGATCGCGGGCAGCGTCAGGCTTTCGCCGATGTCGGCTTCGGCGGAATTGAGCCGCGACAGGAAGATGATCGAGGCCAGTCCTGCCATGGTGCCGGATACCGCATAGACCAGCAGCAGGCGGCGCGCGACCGGGATGCCGGAGAGGCGGGCGGCGACCGGATTGGCGCCGATCGCATAGATCTCCTGGCCCCAGATCGTTCGCTGCGCAAACAGCGTCCCGATTCCAAGGAACACCAGCAGCAGGTAGACCGGGATCGGCAGGCCGAACAGATAGCCGCTGCCGATCTGGCGGAAGCCTGCCGGGAAGCCGTGCAGGGTTTCGCCCGCCATGTACCAGTAGGTGAGGCCGTTCAGCACCCAGAGCATGCCATAGGTGGCGATGAAGGAGGGGATGCGCAGAGCGGTGACCATGATGCCGTTGAGCAGGCCAACGATGCCGCCGCAGGCGAGCCCGGTGAGGATGCCGAGCGCCGGCGAACCGGTCTTGTGGATCACGGTGCCGGCGATGCAGGCCGACAGCGCGACATTGGCGCCGACGGAGAGATCGAGGCCGGCGGTGAGCACCACCAGCGTCAGGCCTGAGGCGATGAAGAAGGTCAGGCTCGCTTGTCTCAGCACGTTGAGGATGTTGCCGAGGCTCAGGAACGAGTCGCTGAGCACGGCAAGCACCGCGCAGATCAGCAGAGCTGCGAGCAGGCGGTAGAACACCTGGATTGCGTCCTGCGACAGGAACGAGCGGGGCGGCGAGAGGGCCTCTTTGGAGATGTCGGTCATGCGCGGCTCCGGAGGCCGTCGAGGAAGAGAGCGACGATGACGAGGACGCCGACGCTTGCGACCTGCACCGAGGAGGGCATCGAGATCAGGTTGAGCCCATTGCGAAGCACGCCGACCGCGATCACGCCGAGCAACGTGCCGAGCAGCCAGCCATTGCCGCGCTCGAACGAGGTACCGCCGACCGCGACCGCGGCGATGGCGTCGAATTCGAGACCGAGGCCGGCGGTCGGATGGCCGGAATTCATGCGCGCGGTCATCAGCAGGCCGGCAATGCCGGCCATGGCGCCGCCGATCGCGTAGACCGCGATCAGCAGCTTGTTCGGCGAGAGGCCGGCATAGCGCAGCGCCTCGCGGTTGCCGCCAAGCGCGAAGATGTAGGTGCCGAAGCGGGTATGGTAGAGCAGTCCGTGGAAGGCAGCATAGGTCACCAGCGCCATCACGATGGGCACTGGCACGCCCAGAAGCGTCGCCGAATAGATGTCGCGCACGCTGTGGGGAATGCCGACCACGCTCTGGCCGTCGCTGACGATCAGCGACAGGCCTTGTGCCATGCCGAGCGTGCCGAGCGTCGCGACGAAGGGCGGAATGCCGACGATGGCGACCAGCCAGCCGTTGGCGAAGCCGAAGGCCGCGCCGACGAGAAGCCCGGCGCCGAGGCCCAGCAGCATCGACTTGGTCGCGAGCGACACGATGGCGACGCAGAGCGAGGTCAGCGTCAGCACCGCGCCCATCGACAGGTCCAGCCCCTCGGTCATGATGATCAAGGTCATCGGCAGCGCCAGCATGGTCAGGATGGTCGACTGCACCAGTACGTTGGAGAGGTTGGCGACCGACAGGAATCCGGGCGCGATCGCGCTGAACAGGGCGATCAGCAGCACCAAGACGATGGCAACGCCGGGAATGCGTTGCAGCGGATTGGGTTGAGAGACGACCGCGGCTTCACGCATGATGCATCCCCAGTCGCACGATGTTCTCCTCGGTCAGTTCGTTGCGCTTCAGGTGCCCCGCGATGCGACCCTCCCGCATCACATAGGCACGGTCGCAGACATGGCAGATCTCGACCTGCTCGGACGAGATCATCAAGGCCGCCGCGCCTTCGGCGACCAGCCGGTCGATCAGCGCAAAGATCTCGGACTTGGCGCCGATGTCGATGCCGCGCGTCGGCTCGTCGAAGATGAAGAGCTTTGAGCCGGCCGCCAGCCATTTGCCGATCACGACCTTCTGCTGGTTGCCGCCCGAGAGCAGGCCGACAATCTGGCGCGCGCTTGGCGTTGCGATGCGGAGCTGCCGGATCAGGCCGTCGGAGGTGCGCTGCGCGCTGCGCTGGTCGAACAGGCCGCTCGGGAACAGTTTTCGCAGCGCGGACACCACCAGATTGTCGCTCACCGACCGCAGCAGGGCGAGGCCCTCGCTCTTGCGGCTCTCCGGGATCAGCGCGATGCCGCGGCGGGCGGCAAGATCAGGCTCGCCGGAGATGGCCTTGCCGTCGAAAATGATCTCGCCTGACGTCACGGCATCGGCGCCGAAGATGGCACGGGCGACCTCGCTGCGGCCGGAACCGACCAGGCCGCACAGGCCGACGATCTCGCCCCGGCGCACCTCGATGTTGATATCGGAGATACCGGTCGACGAGCTCAAGCCCTTGACCTCGAGCAGCAGTTCGCCGGGCTTGTCGGCAAAATTGCGCGGGTAGGTCATGTCCACGTTGCGGCCGACCATCATGCGGACGAGCTGGTCCGGCGTGACGTCGGCGGGGCGAACGCCGTCGATGCGGCGGCCGTCGCGCATCACCGTGATGCGGTCGCCGAGCGCGAACACCTCGGCCATGCGATGCGAGATATAGACGATGGACACGCCGTCGGCCTTCAGCCGCGCGATCAGGGCGAACAGCAGCTCGGTCTCGCGGTCGGACAGCGCCGCCGTCGGCTCGTCCATGACCAGGATGCGCGCGTTCTGGCTGATCGCCTTCGCGATCTCGACCATCTGCTGCTGCGCCACCCCCAGCTTGTCGACGGTGGTGGAGGGATCGATCTCGAACCCGATCGTGCCGAGCACGCGCCTGGCGTCGGCCAGAATCTTGCGGCGGTCGATGGTACCGGGAATGCGGCCCTTCGGCTCGCGGCCGAGGAAGATGTTCTGGGCGATATCGAGATGGGGGACCAGCGAGAATTCCTGGAAGATCACGGCGATGCCGAGCTTCTGCGCATCCGCGGTCGAAGAGATCGCGACCTTGTCGCCCTTGTAATAGAACTCGCCGGCATCAGCACGGTAGGCTCCGCACAGCACCTTCATCAGGCTCGACTTGCCGGCGCCGTTCTCCCCCAACAGCATATGGACTTCGCCGGGGAAGACGGCAAAGGAAACATCATCCAGCGCCTTGACGCCGGGAAACTCCTTGCTGATGCCGCGCAGCTCCAGCAGAGGCGCGGGTGAGGCGGGCTCGATAGCCAATGCGGCGCTGCTCATGCGTGCACTCCGCTCGCAAAAATCTTTCCGGGATTCATCAGTCCATCAGGATCGAGCGCGGTCTTGATCGATCGCATCACGTCGACGGCCTCGCCGAGCTCATCGGTGAGATATTCGATCTTGCCGAGCCCGATGCCGTGCTCGCCGGTGCAGGTGCCGTCCATCGCGATGGCGCGGGCGACCATGCGGGCCTGAAGCGCCTTGGCGCCCTCGGCCTCATCCGGCTTTGCCGGGTCGATCAGGATCAGCATGTGGAAATTGCCGTCGCCGACATGGCCGACGATCGGGGCGGTAAAACCGTGCTCGTCCGCGTCGCGCCTGGTCTCGGTCAGGCATTCCGCCAGCCGCGAGATGGGGACGCAGACATCGGTGATCACGGCGCGTGCGCCGGGCCGCAGGCCCAGGCCCGCATAGAGCGTGTTGTCGCGGGCGTGCCAGAGCCGGCTGCGGTCCTCCTGCGCCTTCGCCCAGGCAAAACCATGGCCGCCGTGGTCGGCGGCGATGGCTTGCGCGGCCTCGGCCTGCTCGGCAACGGAGCTCTCCGAGCCGTGGAATTCGAAGAACAGGGTGGGGGCCTCGCGATAGCCGAGCTTTGCGTAGGCGTTGATGCCGCGCATCATGACGTCGTCGAGCAGCTCGATGCGGGCCACGGGGATCGCGGACTGGATCACGGAGATCGCAGTGTCCACGGCATCGTGCAGGGTGTCGAAGCTGCAGACAGCGGCCGAGATCGCCTGCGGAACCGGGTGCACTTTCAAGGTGACTTCGGTGATGACGCCAAGCGTGCCTTCCGCGCCGACGAACATCCGCGTCAGGTCATAGCCGGCGGCCGATTTGCGTGCGCGCCTTGCGGTCCGGATCACGCGGCCGTCGGCCAGCACCACCTCCAGCGCCATGACGTTGTCCTTCATGGTGCCGTAGCGCACCGCCATGGTGCCGGAGGCACGCGTGGACGTCATGCCGCCGATCGAGGCGTCGGCGCCGGGGTCGATCGGAAAGAAAAGTCCGGTGCCGCGCAGCTCCGCATTGAGCTGCTTTCGCGTGATGCCGGGCTGCACGACGACGTCCATGTCGCTGTCATGCACCGTCAGCACCTTGTTCATCCGGGCGAAGTCGAAGCAGACGCCACCCGCGACCGCGGCCGCATTGCCTTCGAGCGAGGTGCCCGCGCCGAACGGAACGATTGGCATGCCCGCACTGGCGCAGAGCTTGACGATCTCGGCGACCTCCTGCGTGGTTTCAGGGAAGACGACGATGTCCGGCGGCAAATTGCGATAATGCGATTCGCTCTGCCCGTGCTGATCGAGCACGCCGCGCGCGACGCTCGCGCGCGGGCCGATCATGCCGGTGAGGCGATCGGCCAATATGCTCGTGCTGACCCGCGGTCCCATCCTTAGCTCCCGTCTGCTCCCTGTTGCCGGACTCTTGTTGGTCCTTCGTCTAGCCTAGGCGGCTCTCGCGTTACTCGCGACCTGCTTCAGGCCGAAATCGTAATTGAGGTGGAAATAGTCGCGCTCCACCATGCGACCATCCGGCGCACGGCCAGCAGGATGACCAGTGAATTCGCGGATCAGGCTGTCCTTGACGCCGAACACCACGTCAGAGTCGAGATATTTGTCGCCGGCGACGAACACATGGGTCACCAGCTGCTCGAAACCGGGCGCCGAGATCATGAAATGGACATGGGCGGGACGCCAGGGATGGCGGCCCTGGACCTCCAACATCTCGCCGACAGGGCCGTCATGCGGGATCGGATACGCCGCCGGCTTGATCGACCAGAAATGGAAGCGGCCATTGGCGTCGGTATGGAAGCGCGCGCGCATCGCGAGATCGCCGATGTCGTCGAGCTGCTGCACGTCGTAATAGCCGTCATCGTCGGAATGCCAGACATCGACGATGGCGCCCGCGAGCGGTTGTCCGTCGACGGTCGAGACCGAGCCGGTGACGAGCATGGGATCGCCTTCCATCGGCCCCGAGATATCCGCGCCGCTGTCCTTCTCCGGCGCGGCCTGGACGAAGAACGGGCCGAGCACCGTCGTCTCGGTCGCGCCTTCCGGCACCGGATGGTTGATCGCGTCGACCAGCATGGAGACGCCGAGCGTGTCGGACAGCAGGATGAACTCCTGGCGCTTGTCGTCGCACATGTGCCCGGTGCGGGTCAGGAAATCGATGCCGTATTCCCATTCCTTCTGGGTCGGGCGGACCTCGCGGACGAAGGCATGAAGGTGGCGCACCAGCGCTTCGCTGACCTCTTTGATGCGTGGATCGGTCGCGTCCTTGATCCGCTCCAGCACCGCGTCCGTGATCGTGGTCTCGTTGAAGTTACGCATAGGTGTCTCCGCGATCAGAGTTTGGGTTCGCCAAGCCCGGACAGACGTTCCAGGTGCTTGACGGTCGCGATGAAGTCGGTGTCGCCGTCGCCCTGCGCGACCAGCGAGCCATAGGTCTCACGCACCTGCGCGGCGAGCTGCAGCGGCACGCCCACGGCGTGGCCGGCGCCGAGGATGAGATCGAGATCCTTGGCCATCTGCTTGCACGAGAAAGTCGACTCGAAATCGCGTGTCCGCAGCGGTGCGGTCTTGTACTTCACCATCGGCGAGGCCACCGCGCTATCGTCGAGCACCTTCAAAATGTCCTGCCAGGCGATGCCGCCCTTGCGCGCCAGTGCCAGGCTCTCGGCCATCATCGCGGCCGACACCGCGATCATCAGATTGACCGAGAGCTTTGCGTAGCGCGCTTCCTCGGCCGGCCCGAGATAGGTCTGGGCGCGGGTGAAGGCGGCGAACAACGACTTGGCGTTGTCGAAGGCATCCTTCGGCCCGGAGACGAAGCAGGTCAGGGCGCCGGTATGAACGATGCTGGCGTTGCCGGAGACCGGCGAACGCAGATAGGCAATGCCGCGGGCTTGATCCGCGGCCGCAACTTCAGTGGAGGCCTCGACGCTCACGGTGCTGGTCTCGATCAGAACAGATCCAGCCGCCATCGCGGCGATCAGACCAGCGGGGCCGAGCAGCGCGCCGCGCAAGGCGGCGTCATCGGGCAGGGACGTGATGACCGTGGCCTTTCCGCTCACGGCCTCGGCCGGCGAAGCCGCAATCGAAATGCCTTGCGCACGCGCCTCGTTGATCCGGGCTGCGCTCTGATCGAATGCGGTCACGGCGTAGCCGGCCTTGGCGACGAGCGCCGACATCGGCAGGCCCATCTTGCCGATCCCGATGAAAGCGACATTCCTTGAAGCGTCGGTCATTGATCTCATCCATCGGCGCCTTCAGGCGGCGCGTCCCTGTCGTTCGATATCCTGCACCAGCCGCCGGCCGGATTGGGCCAGCAGGTCCTTCTTCGTCTCCAGCCCCTCGACCAGCAGCCGGCCGTCCCGCTTCTTCCAGGTACCGCCGATCATGACGGCCTCGATATTGGCAAGGCTCGTCTGCATCACGACGGTCGCGACGGGATCGTGCACCGGGAAGAGGTTGAGATCGGATGCGTTGATGATGACGAGGTCGGCGAGCTTGCCCGGCGTCAGCGAGCCGATCTGGCCCTCGCGGCCGAGCATGCGGGCGCCTTCGGTCGTGATCCAGCGCAGCGCCTCGCGGACGGGGATCGTGGTGGTCGCCGGAATGGTGCCGCTCACTTGACGCGACTCCGCATTGTCGAGCGCCCGCTGCATCGACAGCGCGACGCGGGCGACGGAGAAGAGATCGCCGGCCAGCACGGATTCCAGGTCGATCCCGATGGTCGGGCGCACGCCGCGCTTGAGCAGCCGTCCGGTGATCGGAAAACCGTGGCCCTGGATCATCTCGTTCTCGGGCGTCACCGAGAAGGAGACGCCGAGATCGACCATCTTGTCGAGGAGATCGTCGGGCAGGTCGTTGCCATGGACGATGTTGATGCCGGCGCCGACGAGGCCGGCCTCGATCAGCTTCTCCCAGCCGCCGGGCGTCTTGGCCGGACCGCCGCCCTGATGCATCGAGGCGATCAGCTTGAGCTCGCGCGCCAGGCGGAAATCGTGCATGGCGACGTCGAGCGTCGAATAATGCGGACCCAGAATGGCAAGCCCGAGCGTGACGAGGCCGTCGCGATCGGCGAAGGGACCTGCCAGCAGCCGCTCGACTTCGCTGCGCGGATGCGGAATCTCGGAGAAATGCGGCTCGCCCGGTTTCGGCTCGGGCTTCGGCGAGCCATGGAAGAAGGCGGCGCGGATGCCGCTTTCGATCAGCCCGCGCACGGCAGCGTCGGTATGGTCAGGCGTCGGATTGTTGTGGCACCAATCGACCAGCGTGGTGGTGCCGCAATTGATCTGGTTCAGCGCTCCGACGAGGGTCGCAATGTGGATGTCGTCGGGCCGGAACACGGTCGCGAGCCCGGCATGCATGCGGCGGAAATATTCCAGCAGCGTCCAATTGGCGGCATAGCCGCGCAACGCGGTCTGCCAGGTGTGCATGTGCGCGTTGATCAGGCCGGGGATGACGATGCGCCCGGTGCCGTCCACGATCTCGGTCTCGGAAGCGCCGCTGCCGAGGTCGATCGATGGGCGCACGTCGACGATGCGGCTGCCCTCGACCAGCACATCGCCGGTGCTGAGGTCGCCAATCGCGTCATCCATGCTGATGATGACCGCGGATTTGATCAGCGTGCGCCGCATCGCTTCAGGCCGCCGCTTTGATGGTAACAGGCGGCTCGCCGGCCCAGGCGCGGGCTATCAACTCCCGGATGGCATTGCGCTCGAGCGGGCGCGGATTCCAGTAGGCGTTGGTGACGGCAAGATCAGCCGCCCTGTCGATGCCGCTCTCGGGCATGCCGATGTCGCGCAATGCCAGCTTCGCGCCCAGCCGCTTCGCGAGCTCGTAGAGCCCCTGGGACGCGTCGGCCGCGCCGATCGCGCGCGATATCCGCGCCATGGCATCGGGCACCGCCGGTGCGTTGTAGGCCAGCGCATGCGGCAGCACGATGGTGTGGGTCTCGGCGTGCGGCAGATCGAAGGTACCGCCGAGCGTGTGGCAGAGCTTGTGATGCAGCGCCATGCCGACCGTGCCGAGGCAGACGCCGCAGAGCCAGGCGCCGTAGAGTGCTTCGGTGCGAGCCTCGCGGTCATCGCTTTTGGCCGCAATGGCGGGGAGGGCGCGCGCGATCGCGCGGATGCCTTCTTCCGCCATCAGCGACGTCACGGGATTGGTGTCGCGCGCATAGAGCGCTTCAACGGCATGCGCGATCGCGTTGATGCCGGATGTTGCGGCGAGGCTCGCCGGCAGCGTCAGGGTGAGGTCGACGTCGTAGATCACGGTCTCCGGCAGCACGGCTGCGTCGCGCACCGTGGTCTTCAGGCCGTTCTCGGTCTGGCCGACGATTGGCGTCATCTCCGAGCCGGCATAGGTGGTGGGAATGCAGAGCTGGTTGACGCCTGTGCGCAAGGCCAGCGCCTTGCCGAGGCCGGTGGTCGAGCCGCCGCCGAGCGAGACAACGCAATCGGCCTCGCATGCCTTCATCGCCGCGAGCGCGCGCTCCGTGACCTCGACCGGCGTATGCATGGTCGCGCCGGGAAAGATGCCGGCGTAGAGCGGGCCGAGGGCGGCCCCCAAGCTCTTGCCTTGCGCCTCCTGCTGCGGCGTCGTCAGCACCAGCGCGCGCTTGCCGCCGAGCCGCTCGATCTCGGCCTTGGCCGAGGCCAGCGTTCCGCTGCCGAACACGACGCGGCAGGGCAGGTTTTCAAAGGTGAACGAACCGATCATGCGCCGGTCTCTTTGATGGGATAATCGACCTGGAAGCGTCCGATCCGCAAGTCGCCCAGCGCCTCGCGGACGCGCAAATGTTCGGGGTGGGTGGCATAGGCGGCGAGTGCGGCCTGGTTGGTGAATTCGGAGAACAGCACCACGTCGCAGGCGTAGTCGACATCGCTGACGTCGACGCCCACCTCGATGTGGGTGAGGCCGTCGATCCGGCCCCGCAGTCCCTCGAACAGGGTCTTGACCTTGGAACGGGCCGCGGAACGCTCCGCGGGGGTCTCCCCGCGTAGCCGCCACATCACGATGTGCCTGATCGGGCCCGACATTTCCCAGTTTCCTCACCTGCTATCTTGCTCGTGTTCTGGCCATTTTGACTTGCGGGATGTGGAAATAAAGGTCAATATTTGTAAGTCTCTTTTTCTAAAAGTGGAAAAATGGATCGCCTGCTGCAATTGGAGGTGTTCTCCAAGACGGCCGAGCTCGGCAGCCTGTCAAAAGCCGCCGAGGCCTTGCGCATGTCGAATGCGGCGGCGAGCCGCCATCTCAGCGCGCTCGAGGAGCGCCTTGCGGTCAGGCTGATCGAGCGCAACACACGCAGGCTGTGGTTGACGGAGGCGGGGCAGGAGCTGCTGGAGCGCTCCAGCCGGGTGCTGAGCGAACTGGCGGAGGCCGAGGACATCGTCAGCGATCGCGCGCTGTCGCCGCAGGGCACGCTGCGGGTCACGAGCTCGCTGTCTTTTGCGGTGATCTATCTGGCGCCGATGCTGCCTTCCTTCCGCGCGCGCTATCCGAAGCTCAACATGCAGATCACGACCGCCAACCGCTATCCCGATTTCATCGAGGCCGGCATCGACGTCGCGATCCGGACGCGCGAGCAGGAGCCGGATTCGAACATCATCGTCCGCCGCATCGGCCAGATGCGGCGCGTGCTCGCCGCCGCGCCCTCCTATCTCGCAAGCGCCGGCGAGCCGGAGCAGCCCGCCGATCTCGCGCGCCACAACATGCTGGTCTACAATCTCGCGAACGATCCCTATTCGTTGCGCCTGCGCAAAAGCCATGGCGCGCAGACCGTCCGCATCACGCCGACGCTCGACAGCAATGACGGCCAGGTCATTCGCGGCGCGGCGCTGGCAGGGCTCGGCATCCTCATCCAGCCGCTCTACATCGTTCAAAGCGATATCGCGGCGGGCCGTCTCGTCCCGGTGCTGGTGGATTGGGAGCTGCCACTGCTCACCATGAACATCGCCTACCAGAACCGCGCCGGGCTGCCCGCCAAGATCAGGGCTTTTTCCGACTTCCTCGTCACCCACATCCGCGAGCATTCGGAGCCGGGCATCTGGATGGACGCGGCGAAGTGAGCGGGTAGCAGCCATGTATCTCGGCATCGATCTCGGCACTTCGGCGGTCAAGACCGTTCTCGTCGACGGTGCCCAGCGCGTGATTGCGAGCGAGAGCCGGCCGTTGACGACCGCCTCGCCGCTATCAGGCTATTTCGAGCAGGATCCCGCGCAGTGGATCGATGCAACCTTCGCCACGCTGGATGCCTTGAAGGCGACGCATGCCGGCGCGTTGGCGGCCGTCGAAGGCATTGGACTGTCCGGGCAGATGCATGGCGCCACGCTGCTCGATGCGAGCTCGAGACCGTTGCGGCCCTGCATCCTCTGGAACGACGGACGCTCCGCCGCCGAGTGTCGTGTCCTGGAACGACGCTGGCCCGCCTTGCGTGCGACGTCGGGCAACAAGGCGATGCCGGGATTCACCGCGCCGAAGCTGCTCTGGATCGCGACGCACGAGCCCGAAATCTTTGCGGCGACGAAACTCGTTCTGCTGCCAAAGGCCTATCTGCGCCTGGTGCTGAGCGGCGAGGCCATCGAGGACGTCTCGGATGCATCGGGATCGCTGTGGCTCGACGCCGCGCGCCGGGACTGGTCGGACGCAGCACTGGCAGCGACCGGCCTGTCGCGCGATCACATGCCGCGTCTGGTCGAGGGATGCGCGCCCGCGACCACGCTGCGCGGCGAGCTGGCGCGGCGTTGGGGCATGACCGGACAGCCGGTGATCGCAGGCGGTGCCGGCGACAATCCGGCAGGCGCTGTCGGCATCGGCGCGATCAGGCCGGGAACCGCGTTCGTGTCGCTGGGAACCTCGGGGGCCTTGCTGGCACCGACCAGCAGAATCGCTGCCAACCCGGACCGCGCGGTGCATACGTTCTGCCACGCCATTCCCGACATGTGGATTCAGGCCGGCGCGATCCTCTCGGCCGCATCCTGCCTGGCCTGGATCGCGCGCCTGTTCGGCGCCACCGAGGCCGAGTTGCTGGCGCCGCTTGGATTGCGCCCGCAGGCACCGTCGCCTGTGAGCTTCCTGCCTTATCTGGCGGGTGAGCGGACACCGCACGACGATCCCGCCGTGCGCGGCATGCTGAATGGTTTGAGCCATGGCACCGATCGCGGGTCGATCGTGCAGGCGGTGCTCGAGGGCGTTGCCTTCGCGCTTGCCGATTGCCGCGACGCGCTCGCGGATGCCGGCATTGCGATGACGGAAGCCGACGCCATTGGCGGTGGTTCACGGTCCGGGTTCTGGCTCTCGGTGCTGGCAAACGTGCTGAATGTTCCGGTCCATCGCTTTGCCGGAGGCGAGACCGGCGCGGCGTTCGGTGCGGCGAGATTGGGGCGGCTTGCTGTCACCGGTGAGGCGATCGCCGCCGTGTGCACGCGGCCGCAACGCATTGAGACGTTCGAGCCCGACGCAAGACTGGTCGATGCCTATGCCGAGCGGCTTCCCGCCTGGCGCGAACTGTATCGGCCGCGCCACTAGCACCGCCTCGACGTTGCATTCCCGTCTGTTCGGTATTGCTCTGTGCCGCAGCCTTTTGTTTAATGCGTGAACCGCGCTGACAAAATCATTGAGACGCGGGTAGGAAACGCATTGTGCGTCGGGAGGCACGATGAACGATCCGATCCTGGAGATGCGTGGGGTCTCAAAATCCTTCTTTGGCATCAAGGCGCTGCGTTCCGTCGATCTCACCGTCTATGCCGGCGAAATTCATGCCCTGATGGGTGAGAACGGCGCCGGAAAGTCGACGCTGATGAAGATCTTGTCCGGCGCCTACAGGCCCGATCCCGGCGGCGAGATCCGCATTGAAGGAAGCCCGGTACGGATCGAAGGTCCGCTCGGGGGGCGCGCGGCGGGCATCTCCATCATCTACCAGGAGCTGTCGTTGGCTCCCAATCTCAGTGTTGCCGAGAATATCTATCTCGGCCGGGAGCTGTCGCGAGCAGGCTTGCTGGCACGCGGCGCCATGCGCGAGGGCGTCGGCCCCATCCTGAAACGGCTGGGCGCGGACTTCCTGCCGTCGACGCTGGTGGCGCACCTCTCCATGGGCCAGCGGCAACTGGTCGAGATCGCGCGTGCGCTGCACGTCAGATCAAAAATCCTGATCATGGACGAGCCGACCACCGCGTTGTCGGCCGGCGAGAGCGCGCGGCTGTTCGCGCTGATCCGCCAGCTTCGCGCCGAGGGGCTTGCCATCATCTACATCTCGCATCGCATGGACGAGGTCTACGCGCTCGGCGACCGCGTCACCGTGCTGCGCGACGGCCGGCTGGTCGGGGCGCTCGACAAGCAGGACATCCGCGCCGACACCATCGTTCGGCTAATGGTCGGGCGTGACGTCTCCTCGTTCTACAAGAAGGATCATGATCCGGAGGCGGGGCGGGGGCATCCCGTGCTCGCAGCGATCGACATGGCCGATGGCCGGCGCGTCAAGGGCTGCTCGCTGACCGTGCATGCGGGCGAGGTGGTCGGCCTCGCCGGCCTGATCGGCGCGGGTCGCACCGAGCTTGCGCATCTCATCATTGGCGCGGCGCCCAGGACCTCCGGCCGTGTCGAGCTGGAAGGACGCCCGGTCGATATCCGCACGCCGGGTGAGGCGCTCGACATCGGCGTCGCCTATCTGACCGAGGACCGCAAGGCGCTCGGCCTGTTCCTGGACATGTCATGCCTGGACAACATCAACCTCGCGGTGCTCGGCCGGGATGCCCGGATCGGTTACATCCTCGACCGCGACAAGGCCCGCGACCGTGCCAACAGGGCGTTCGCAGCGCTCGGCATTCGTGCCGCCGATATCAACGTCACCGTCGGCGCATTGTCCGGCGGCAACCAGCAGAAGGTGCTGCTGTCGCGCCTGCTTGCGACCACGCCAAAGGTCCTGATCCTCGATGAGCCGACGCGCGGCGTGGATGTCGGCGCCAAGTCCGAGATCTATTCGATCATCGACAATCTTGCCAAATCCGGCACCGCGATCCTCGTCATYTCGTCCGATCTGCCCGAGATCATCGGCATCTGCGACCGCGTGGTCGTCATGCGGGCGGGGCATATCGCCGGTGAAATCGAGCGTGGCGCGACGTCGCCCCTGAACCAGGAAGACATCATGGCGCTCGCCACGGGGATGGAGCAACTCGATGCATGACGGCTCTCCAAAAACGGACACCGCCGCCGCCGCGGGCCTCGCGGCCGCGCAGGAGACGAAGCGTCAGCGTATAAGGCTTCTGATCCGCGCCGCCGGTATGCTGCCGGTGTTGTTGATCTTGTGCGGCGGCTTCCATTTTCTGTCGGAGGGCCGCTTCTTCACCGGACAGAATCTCGGCATCGTGTTGCAGCAGGCCGCAGTGAACACCGTGCTCGCCGCAGGCATGACTTTCGTCATCCTCACCGGCGGCATCGACCTCTCGGTCGGCTCGATCCTGGCGGCGTCCGCGATGGCCGGGTTGACGCTCTCCAAGCTGCCGGAGCTCGGGATGCTGTGGCTGCCGGCCGCGCTGCTCACCGGCCTCGGCTTCGGCGTCATCAACGGCGCGCTGATTGCACTCCTCCGCCTGCCGCCTTTCATCGTCACGCTCGGCTCTCTCACCGCCGTACGCGGCCTGGCGCGACTGCTCGGGGCCGACACCACCGTCTTCAATCCTTCCATTCCCTACGCCTTCATCGGCAATGGCTCGCTGACGCTCGTTCCCGGCGTCGCGTCGATCCCGTGGCTCTCGGTGATCGCCTTGCTCGTCATCCTCGTCTCGTGGCTGGTGCTGCGCCGGACGGTGCTCGGCGTGCACATCTATGCGGTGGGCGGCAATGAAAGCGCGGCGCGGCTTGCCGGCATCAAGGTCTGGGCCGTGCTGATCTTCGTCTACGGCATCTCGGGACTCTTCGCCGGGCTCGGCGGCGCCATGCAGGCGGCGCGGCTCTATGCGGCCAACGGTCTCCAGCTCGGTCAGTCCTATGAGCTCGATGCGATCACCGCCGTGATCCTGGGCGGCACCTCGTTCGTCGGCGGCATCGGCTCGATCTGGGGCACGCTGGTCGGCGCGCTGATCATCGCCGTCCTGTCGAACGGCCTGATCCTCGTCGGCGTCTCGGACATCTGGCAATATGTGATCAAGGGCCTGGTGATCATCGGCGCCGTGGCGCTGGACCGCTACCGGCTGCAGGGCTCCGCCAGAACCTGAATGGGTTCGGCGCGCACCTGAGTGCGCATGGTGTGATGCGAATTTCCGCTGCGGCAACTGGTCTGCCGTGCCGGATAAGAATACAGACCAGGGAGGAAGCCAATGTTGAAGACGATCACGCTCGCCGGCGCCGCGATGGCGCTTGCCCTAAGCACCGCGCCATCCTTCGCCAAGGAACTCAAGTCGATCGGCGTCTCGCTGGGGTCGATGGGTAATCCGTTCTTCGTCGCGCTGTCGAAGGGCGCCGAGTTCGAGGCCAGGAAGACCAATCCCAATGTGAAGATCACGACGGTCGGCTTCGAATACGACCTCGGCAAGCAGGTTACCCAGATCGACAATTTCATTGCCGCCGGCGTCGACCTGATCCTGTTGAACCCCGGCGATCCCAAGGCGATCGGGCCGGCGATCAAGAAGGCGCAGGCGGCGGGCATCGTGGTCGTCGCGGTCGACACCGCGGCCGAAGGCGCCGACGCCACCATAACCACGAACAACGTGCAGGCCGGTGAGATCTCATGCCAGTACATCGTCGACAAGCTGGGGGGCAAGGGCGACGTCATCATCGAGAACGGGCCGCAGGTCTCGGCCGTGATCGACCGCGTCGTCGGCTGCAAGAACGTTCTCTCGAAGAATCCCGGGATCAAGGTGTTGTCCAGCGACCAGGACGGCAAAGGCTCGCGTGAAGGCGGTCTCACCATCGCGCAGGGCTATCTGACGCGCTTTTCCAAGATCGACGCCATCTTCGCTATCAACGATCCGCAGGCGATCGGCACCGATCTCGCGGCGCGCCAGCAAGGCCGCAGCGGCATTGTCATCACCGCGGTCGATGGCGCGCCCGACATCGAGGCCGCGCTGAAGGATCCGGCGGCGCCGCAGGTCCAGGCGTCCGCTTCGCAGGACCCGTTCTTCATGGCGCGGCGCGCGGTGCAGGTGGGCGTCGGCATTCTCAATGGCCAGAAGCCGGCCTCGACCGTCGAGCTCCTGCCCTCGAAGCTCGTGACCCGGGACAACGTCGCCGAGTACAAGGGCTGGACCTCGGATCGTTCTCAGTAGAACGCCGCCTGCTGCGGGAGCGGTCGGAACACGAGATGACGGGCGGCGTTGTGATCCACGCCGTCCGTCGTGCCACGCGCTAGCAGGCGGTGTGGGGGCTGGTTCGCGGGGGCAAGACGACCGATGGAAATTTGCTTGCGAAGGCGCGGGTCTTGGGTTGAACGCGCGATCCGTCGATCACCTCGAGCCGGCCGCAGCGGTTCAGCGTGTGCAGCTTTCTGCCGGGCCATGCCGGTCCGGGTCTGAGGGAGTGGCGCACGACCTGCTTGAACGTCGTCGGAGACAGTTCGATCACTTCCGCGAGGCCGAGCGCGGCGCCATATCCGTCGGCGCAATCCTGCACCGGCCGCCACAATTTGCCATCGATGGTGACGAAATTCCCCGCGGGTCGCGTACTTGCGCGATCGATCAGGACGGGGTTGCTGGCATGGGGCAACCAGGGGCCGAGCAGGTGCTCGGCGCAATAGATCGCAAGCGAATCCGAATAGCCGCCGGTTCCGTCTCGCCAGGCTCCGAACAAATAGTTCAGACCGTTGTGCTGCGTGATGGTCACATCGGCCAGTTCGAGGCCCGAGAGCAACGTGGCGTGTCGCTCCCATTTGTCCGGAAACCGAATGCATTTGTAGAGCGCGACGTCCCCGTGGAGCGAGCTCTCCGGGATCATCCACAACTCGCCATTGTCCTCGATCAGGAACGGATAGGACAGGTGCCAGGCCTCCTCCAGCACGGGCACGACCTCTCCGACCGGGCCGGCGTCGCCGAACTCGACGGCCGAAATGATGCCTTTTCCAACCCGATGATCGAGATCTTCGAAGTAGACGAATGTTCGTCCCTGCCATGTGATCGGGAAGGGATCGGCGTAGAAATGATTTCCGGGATCGGCGAGAACGTTCCAGCGAGGCCCGGAGAGATCTCCCGTCTGCCAGACACCCGCGCCATCATTGAAGCGCCATCCGACATGCCAATGCGGCGCATAGCAGCAGAGGCGGTAGATCTCCTTGGCGATCGATACGGCGAGGCCGCGCACGACATAGGCCGCCGGCGGCAGGCCGTTGCCGGCTCGGGCCCGGCGTGCCAGCTGAGGCACGATACGCGGCCGTCCCGACAGGATGGCCGCCACCATGGTCAGGGTTCGCGCCATGACCGTTTCGAGTCCACCGCTCAAACCGGCCGCGATCTCTGCGGAGGGATGGCCGCGATCGAGCACCGCGCCGTCGACCTCRTTGACGATCTCGATCACGGGCAGGTCGCCGGCGAGAATCGCCGCGAGTGCCGCGTTTTCACCTGCAGTTCCGTTGAACTGCGGGCGGAGATACAGCCGGGCCGAACAGTCCGGATCGCGCGCGGCGCTCGTGAAATCGACGATCACATCGGCCGTGCCGGTGCGGGCCTGCGTCTGTTCCGGATCGATCTTCAGCCCGTCGGCGCCGCTGTGCCTGCCTTTACGCAGCACCACGCGCTCGAGCTCGAACAGGGCGTCGAGCCCCGCGGGCCGTGGCTCCGCCGTTGCAGTCAACGCGATTTGAACCGGAACGTCCCGGCCGTCGATCGACAGCGTCTGGCGGTGCATCCACCGCCGCGCATGGTCACGTTCGCAGCGAAACTCGATGATCATGTCGAGCCAACCTATTCCAACGCATCGGTTCAGACGACCCGGTTGAGGATTTGAACGTATTCCTCAACCATCGCATCGACCGAATAGCGCAACCTCAGGCCTTTGGCGTTCTCTTGCAGTTCGTCGCTCAGTGCTTGGTCGGTCAGAAGTCTGGAGACGGCAGCCGACAGCTTCGCTTGATCTGAAGCATCGACAAAGAGGGCAGTGGGCTTTCCTTCGAAAGACAGCACCTCGCGCAGCACGGGAAGATCGGTGACGACCGAGGGAACGCCGGCGTTGGCGGCTTCGACGGCGGCAAGGCCAAAGGTCTCGGCCTGCGTCGGAAACACGAATATGTCGAGACAGGCGAGAAAATCCGCGATCTGGCGTGGCGCGATTTCACCGAGCAGATGCAATCGGTCCGAGACCTTCAGCTCGTCCGCGAGCTGCCGCAGTCGCGCCTCATCGGCGCCCTGGCCGGCGAGTGCAAGGTGCCACGACGGCTCGTCCGGCAAGAGGCGTATCGCCGCATCGAGCCGCTTGTGCGGATGCAGCCTCGCCGCGCAGCCGAGCAGGACGCGGTCCGGCGGCAGGTTGAATTTCTGTCGTGCGGCGCCCTTCGGCAGGATGAGGGCCTTGTCCTCGAAGCCGTGCGGGACATGCACCATGCGCGACCGGTAGGCCTGAGGGTAGCGCGAATACTCGCGCTCCATGTCCTTTGAGTTCAGCGTGATGCGGTCGAAGAAGCCGACGCTGCCCATGACGATGTCGGCCGTGCGGATCGGCCAGCTCATCGACAGCGCGGATGAAACCTGGTTGGCGACGACAGGGGCGCGGCTGACGAGGCGCGTCACGCCCGCGCCGATGACGTTGCCGAAATGCTGGAAGGTCAGGACGGCGTCGGGCCGCGTGGCTCTGATATGACCGCCAAGCGTCCACAGCATCCGCAGCAGCGCAACCGGATTGCTCGGCCGGCTCGATGCGCAATAGAACGTCTCGGGCGGCTCGTCGAACGAATCCGATTTGCGGAAGAAAAACAGGTTGGAGACGCGATGGCCGCGCGCGGAGAGGCCGGCGCCGAGAAGCCTGGAGATCTCCTGCGCGCCCGCGTTCTCGGCCTGGGTCTGTACGAGAAGGACATGCAGCTTTCGTTCGCTGCCGTTCAGCCGCGCCAGTTCTGTCGCGGTCGTCTCGCCCAATTCCTTGTTCGGCTGGTAATGGAGCACGGATCCCGACCGCTAAAGAAACGAAATCTTCACCTTCTTAACCCCGTACCTATCATGCAGGCATCGGGCAGACACCGACTAGCAACAAACGGAGTTAATGCGCGAGCCGCCGATTGCCGCGTTCTCGCGGGAATTCTGCCGATTCCCGGATGGTGCGCAGCGAGCGCGTTAACCAACGGGACCTGCACGCGCCGTCGCGGATCAACCAAGCCGATCGTACGGCTGACGCCTATTCGGCGGAGTCGGCGCCGCGAACCGCATAGCGGCCGCGCCGCCACGCCGAGAAGCGCAACAGCACGAGAACCGAAGGATCGACCCCGGTTCGCCGGCGGCACAAGATATTGAGCGCGATGGTCGTGAGCGCCAGCGACACCGTGGCGGCAATCGCCGCGCCAAGCACGCCGAGCCAGGGGATCAGGACGAGGAATCCGACCAGTCTCAATGCGACATTTGCGGCGACGACGGGGACGTAGATGCGTTCATGGCCGGTCAATTGCAGGATCGCCGCCGACGGACCGCCCGCGGCCTGGATGGCCGTTCCGATCGCCAGCACGATCAGCACCGAGTGCTGCTCGGTGAAATGAGGCCCGAACAGGTTGAGGAGATAGGGGCCGCCGATCCAGATCATGGCGAGCCCCGCGACCACGCAAAGCGCGGTCACTTCCGCCATGAGCTGCAGCGTCCGCTCGAATTCCTGGTGATTTTTGCTGAAGTAGAGCGAAGGAAGCCGGCGCGCGCCGAACGAGTACAGCGCGGCGGAGAGCATGGCGAAGATGTTGGCGAGGCGTGACGCCGCGAAGTAGATGCCGGCGGTCGCCGGATCCAGCATCCAGTAGACCAGAATGACGTCGAAATACTGGTTCGCGACTTCAAGGATGGACGCAAGCCAGAAATGCAGCGCGCTCGATCGCCAGCGCGATGCTTCGGAATTCGCTGCTGTCGTGCGCAAATCCGGCAGCACCCGTACAATCGCAATGATCTGTGCGACGAGGCCCACCGACATCGCAATCGTCATTGCGGCGATCAGCTCGGCGGGATCGAGCTGCCGATGCCCGAACAGCATGGCGWGCAGAAACAGCACGACGAAAACCCGCCAGAAGAACTCGCGGTTGCCTTCGCCCATGATAATGCTGACCAGCGAGCGCGCGATCTGGCTGCCGAGCATCAATCCGGCACTCACGGCGGTGTAGGCCGAGACGGCGAGGATCAGCAGCCACAAATCCCCTCTGAAATGCGCAACCAACGCAACCGCGGCGATCGCGATCAGCATCGCGACGGCGGAATTCCTGAAGCTGGAGAGCAGGAGGCCCTTGGTGAGGTCGGGCCTGTCGCCGACCTCATACTCGTTCAGGAATYGCACCAGCAATGCTTCCTGACCGACCAGTCCTACGACTGCGGCGATCTGGGCAACCGAAAGCCAGGTCGCAAAGATACCGAATCCATCGGGCGTCATCGTTCGCGCGGCCAGCGAGAACAACGCAAACGCGAGCGCGCCGCTGCCAACCTTCAGAAGGATGGTCCCGACGACACCGCGCGTGACGTCACGCCGCAGAAATTGAACAATGGAATCGATCATCGAAGATGCGGAGCGTTCCCCGAAGATGGGCGTTGCAAGGACGGCGAGAGCCTAGCATGCCGGAAAAATGCGAGTGTTAATGCGCGGTCTTGAGGTCCCGTCGTCTGTCGTCGACGAAGGTCGTACGCCGCTGCTTCACTGCGGAACAGCCGCGTCCCCGATGTGCCAGATTGACCGGGCACCGGCTCGATCGAAAAGCGGCGCGATGTCGTGCCGGTGCAAGATGCGGGGCGAAGCCGGCCGGCCTGCGGCTGTTCGAGCATTGGAATGGCCTCTCTGGAACGAATTCGGACGCTTGGTCTGACGAGACAGCAGTATTTCGAGGTCGTTCTGAGCAAGGCGCGTGCCGGGACGGATGTGTCCGGCGACCCGTTAACCTCAATCGCCGGAAATGATCGCGTTTGGCTCTGCGATACGACATCAGGCGAGGGAATTGCACATGGAACCACCGTTAACCGTGGAGCCCTAAACCATGACGACGGATAGACCCGTGACCGAGCCGAGCGATGCAGCTGCGACTGCGGCCATCGTCGCAGACATCGCGATCGTCGGTGGCGGCCTTGCGGGATCGCTCGCCGCGTCCGTGCTTGCGCGGGCGGGGCATCGCGTCGCACTCGTCGACAAGCGCGCGGTGCATCCGGACGAATTCCGGGTCGAGAAGCTCGGTGGCCAGCAGCTCGAGATGTTCCGCAGGCTGGGCTTCCTCCATGCGCTCGAGAACGTCGCCTGCCGGTATGACCGGGTGCTCAATATCCGGGAGGGCAAGGTCGTCGATGTCAGCGTCGGCCAGGCTTACGGGTTTTCCTATGCCGGCCTCGTTGCGATGGCGCGCAGCCAGCTGCCTGATCCGTCCAATCTGATCGTCGACGAAGTCATCGCAATCAGCCCCAGCAATGATGTCCAGCATATCGAGCTTGCGTCCGGACGACGCCTTGAGGCGCGGCTCGTCGTGCTCGCCACGGGCATGGCGGGAGCTCTCGGCTACAAGCTCGGCATCAAGCGGCGCGTGCTGGCCGAGCGCCATTCGGTGTCGTTCGGCTTCACGATCGCCCGCCGCGATGGCACGCCGTTCGATTTCGAGGCGCTGACCTGTTACGGCGAGCGCACCACTGACGGCATCGACTATCTCAGCCTGTTCCCGGTGCCATCAGGTATGCGGGCCAATCTGTTCATGTTCCGCGACCCGACCGATCCGATCATGCGCGAGCTGCGCCGCGAACCGGAAGCGACCGTCCCGCGGCTGCTGCCGGGACTGCGGCCTTACCTCGGCGACTTCCACGTGACCGACAGGGTGCAGAACTGGGTGATGGATCTGACCGTGGTGGAGGGACACCTTCAGCCCGGAATCGTCCTCATCGGCGATGCGTTCCAGACCAATTGTCCCGCCGCCGGCACGGGCGTCGCCCGCCTGCTGGTGGACGTCGATCGCCTTTGCACGGAGTACGCGCCGCGCTGGCTCGCAAGCGCCGGCATGGGCACGGAGAAGATTTCGCAGTTCTATTCCGATCCCGACAAGCTCGCGGCAGACCAGCGGTCGCTGAAAATGGCGCGCTTCCGTCAGGCCCTGACGTCCCGCAACGATATCGAATGGGATGTGCGGCGGCGGTTGCACTTCCTGCGGCGCAGTCTCACGCATCGTGTCGATCAGATGCATCCGGGCTGGCTCGGACGCGTCCGCGGCGCGCTCCGCGCGTGAGCTCTGCGCTCCCTCGCTTGCGCTTCGGCTAGCGCGTGGGCGTCGGGGTGCGGGCCGGCAGGAGCCTGAAATCGGACAGCCGCTTGGCCGCCAGTTTGAGCCAGGGAGCCTGCTTCAGCGCGAACAGGCTGATGGCGCCCGCGGTGCTGCCGGCCTGCGTGACCATCCACATCGGCGAAGGCTGGCCGCCGAACAATTTCTTGTACGGCTCGTCGCCGATCGTGAAGTCGAGCATCTGATCGCCGCGCTCGATGCAATCCCGCGCCACTTGCTCGAACATCAGAGAGCCCAGGGATTGGCTCTTGTAGCCGTCGATATCGAAGGCGCTCATGATGACGAGGAAGCTGCCGCGATGGCGCAGTCCGAGCACGGCGGCGATCACGCCGCCGTCCATCTTCATGGCGTAGAGTCGGACGAACGAGCCGAGACCGCGGGCCGCCACGTCAGAATAGAAGCTGTAATATTCGGGGCGCTGGAGCAGGTCGCCGTCGCCCTGGGCGTGAAAGCGCGGGCCGCGATATTGCTTCATCGCGTCCATCGCCTCGGAGATCGAGGCGCTGTCGTCGCAGCATGAGAAGCTCAATGCTCCCTTCTTCTGGAGCTGGCGATATTTCTTGGCGAGCTCCTTCTGATAGGAGCGATCCAGCGCGCTGGCACGCCATTGCTCGAACGGGGCGACGAGAACGGTCGCGTAGGCGTTCGTCTCCATCGAGACGCGGCGTGGCGCGCCGAGTAAGCTCTCGATCGGAAGCCGTCCGTCGGGCAGCTTGGTCATGCGGAGCAGATCGAACGGGCGGACGAGGCGCCGGATCTCTGCGCAGGCCGCTTCGTCCTCCAGCAGGCTGGAAAACACCTCGGGACTGCAGACCGGCGCCAGATAGTCGGATACGCGCAGATCGGCGAATTCGATGGTGCGGATCGGGCCGCGGCGGATTCGGAGCAGGGGCAGCACCATCGCCAGTGCCCCCGGCGTACGGCGGCGGACCACGACGACCAGCGGCGTCGCGCCTGCATGGGATGCGAGCCTGGCGTAGAGGCTGTCCAGCCAGAGCGGATGCTGAAACGCGGTCGCGGCAGAGCTGTCGAAAAGCGCCGCGTATTCCGAAGACAGGAAGTCGAACGCCTGCTCGATGGCGATATCGAATGTATTGCTCGGCTTATTCATGCGTGACCACGGAAACCAGATAATCCGGAGAAGTCGATCGAGCCGGATCCCACGCTTGTATAGCAGGGTCGTGACGGCCGAGGCACCAGCGGGGTGCGATTTGCATTAACGCATCGAGCAGGGGCCGTATCGTTATCAATCCCCGAAGTTTCGAGATTTCGTGGTGCCGGGGCCCGGGAGATCAACCCGCAGTAGTAGATAATTAACCAAGCTTAAGGGAAAGTCACCGCATGACCATCCTGCAGACCGAGAGAGACTCCGAGGCACTCACGAGCGCGATCTGGAAGACGCGCAGTGCCGGCGTCGAGAAGATCGCCAGGCTCGCCATCTGCGTATCGATCACCGTCAATGTCGTCGCGTCGATGGGGACATTCAATACGGCGATACTGCCGGCGGGACTGACTTATCTGCAACAGGCGGTCGCTCTGCTGATGTGGAGCGTCCTGATCTACGCAAGCGCGTTCGTGCGCCCGCGTCTGCAGCTGGCGTTCAATCCTGATCTGATCGCGCTCCTCGCATTCTACGCGCTGGCGGTCGTCTCGGTGTTGTGGACCACTCTGAATGCCGCAGCCATCATGAAGAGCGCCGCTCTTGCAATGACGACGTTTGGCGCGTTCTGCATGATCACGCGGATCGATATCGACGATGTCGTGAAGGCGACGTCCTCCGGGCTCTTCATATTGGTCGCCGCATCGGCGCTTTGCGCGCTCGCCGTGCCCGATATCGGGATAGATCATAGCTGGATGCACAATGGTCAATGGCAGGGCGTCTATGAATCGAAGCAGACGCTGGGCTTTGTCGGCGCGTATCTGATGTTCTTCTCCTGCTACCGGAAGATGACGGGGCAGGGGTGGTTGGCGTTCCTCGTCGCGTTCCTGCTGGCGTCGACCTGCGTCCTCGCGTCGGAATCGCGCGGCGCCGGTGCTGTCGCCCTGGCGGCTTGTGCGCTGCTCGTGACGTCGATGTGGTCGGTCGGCTGCATGAGGCTCTATGCGATCCTGCCGTTCRTCATGTGCGTTATGGCCGGCTTCCTGATCGTCTATTTTTATGCGACGGGATACGACGCCATCCACATTGGCGATGCGACCGTCAACTTCACCGAGCGGACCTTCATCTGGCACTACGCGATAAGCCATTTCGACGATGCGCCGCTGCTCGGCTTCGGAATCAACGGTTTCTGGACGATCCCGTCGATCTACGATTATTTCGAGCAGAACCACGGTTGGGTGCTCGACAACTATCATAGCGGTTATATCGCGATCCTGATGGAAACAGGATTTCTGGGCTACGTGCTTTTCGCAGCGAGTGTTCTTCTGTTCTCGAACAAGGTTCTCTATTTGATTTCTGCACGATCGATCCACCGGGCGCACTGTGCCCTCATCATCGGATTTGTCGCCCTCAGCTTTCAGACCAATTTCACCGAGACGACGTTCCTTCGCTCGACCATGTTCACGTCGGTGCTCCTCGTGGCGTTCCTCCTTGCAACGTGCAGGCCGGTGCCGGAGACCGATTTCTAACCCTTACGGAATGGAAGCAAGATGACCGCCCCCCGCGCTCGCTGGTCGAGACGCTTCAATCTTGCCGCAGTGGCTTTCGTCTTCGCATCGCTCTGCTCCGACGCACACGGCGCGGGGCAGGTCGTGCCTCGTGATGCCGCAAAATTGGGACGCGGGATCAACATTCTCGGTTATGACGGAATCTGGGAAGGCGGTCAGAACGCGCCGTTTCGTCTGGACAATTTGACGGCGATCAGAAAGGCCGGATTCTCGCACGTCAGGATCAATTTCTTCGGCTTCAAGTTCATGGATCGCGGGAATGTGCTGGATGAGGTCGTGCTGAGAAGGCTTGATGCCGTCATCGAGGAAATTCTCGCCAGGAACCTCGTTCCCATCGTCGACGAGCACGACACGCATGTCTGTCAGCGTGATGTCTCCGAATGCGGCGAGAAGCTCAGGGCATTCTGGCGGCAGATCGCGGAGCGCTATGCCGGAAGATATCCCGGGCTCGTCTTCGAGGTCTTGAACGAGCCGGGGGGACAGATGACGTCCGCCAGCTGGAATTCGCTCCTCAACGAATGTATCGGCATCATCCGCCGCACCAACCCCGAGCGGCGGGTCATTGCTGCCGTTCTCAACACTGACGAGATTCCCATCGACGATCTGGCTCTCCCCGCCGACGACAGGAATCTCATCGTCACCTTTCATTATTACGCGCCGATACGCTTCACGCATCAGGGTGCGCCATGGTCCGAGACGTTCGCGCGCATCGGGCCGCTGGATTGGGGCAGTCCGGACGACGAAGCCAGGGCGGCCGCTGATTTCGAGAAGGTCAGTCGGTGGTCGGAGCGAGAGAAACGCCCGATTTATCTCGGCGAGTTCGGGGTCTACGAACGGGCTCCATCCGAGAGTCGCCAGAGATACCTGTCGTTCGTGGCGCGTAGCGCCGACAGACGCGGCTGGGCATGGGCCTATTGGCAGTTCGACCATGATTTCGCGGCCTTTGACAGCGCCCGTCAGGCCTGGAAGCCCGACATCCTGCGCGCCCTGATCCCGCCGGCCCGTTGAAGCCGCAGTTCAAAGCCAATATCGGCCGGATCACGATCGCCTAGCGGTGACGGCTAACCGCCGTCCCTCGCCCGGCAGAACAGATCGATCCCGCCGACCTGTCCGCCCTTGAGCGCGATCTCGATGTTCGCATGCGCGCGATCCGATGATGCGCGGTTGAGTGGCGCGCCTTCTGCGAGAGGGGCGATCGCGGTCAGCGCATAGATGCCCATCGCCTGCAGCGCATGGCCGGACGTGTCGCCGCCGGCGACCACGGCGCGCGGGAGCCGCGCGGTTTCCAGAATGGCGTCCAGCGCCTGGCCGAGCCCCGCGCCGATGCGCTCGTTCACCGCACTCGCCGTTGCGCCGCTCGCCTCGATGGCTGCGTTGAGCGCGCCGATGGCGGGATCGTCGGGGCCGCTTGCGGTGATCAGGAGCGCATCGCGCCCCGACGCGAGCGCCGCGACCGCACGTTCGGCAGCGCGGCCGATCTCCCTGGTCCATTCAGCCGCGTCGACCGCGCGCGTCGCATCGAGCCGCTCGACGTCGAAGCCGTTGTCCGCGGCATGCGCGATCTGCGCGGCGGTGACGGGCGAGCAGGAGCCGGAGACGCACGCGATGCGCTCGACGCCGGCAAGGCGCAGATCGGGCTTGCTGTCGGCAATCAGGCCGGCCGACCGCCAATAGGCGACCAGGGCCTGCTCGACACCTTGCGAGCCGGCGACAAAGAGGCGCTCGCCGCGATATTCCCAGATCAGGCGGCCGGCTTCGATCAGCGATGCCTGGTCGAGCACGTCGAGCGAGATGATCTCGGTGCCGGCGCCCCTCGCGCGCATCAGCGCCAGATCCGCGCCGCCATTGGCCATGGTGACGAAGTCGATCAGCCCGATCGATCGCGCCGTCTGTTTTGCGAGATGCCGGCCGAGATCGGACTCGTCCATCGGCGTCACCGGATGACGCGACATGGTCGGGTGCCGGTCGAGACGATGGCCGACGCCATTCACGGCCGCGAACAGGTGGCCGAACATCTGATAGCGGCCCATCGCCGGCGATCCCACGAGGAGGGGATGCCAGGCGCCGCCGAGTTGCGGCACCGCGAGGTCGATCGCACGCCCGATCGAGCCGATCTGCGGCGAGGAGTCGAAGGTCGAGCACACTTTGTAGTGTGCGATCGGCGCGCCGATACCTGCGAGCACCGCGAAAGCCGGGGGAAGGTTTTGCTCCATCCAGGCCGGATCCTTCGCGCGCGCCGTGCCGGCGATGCCGATGCCGCGGTACTGCCCGATAGAAGCGAGACGTTCGGGCGTCGGAGTCTCCAGGAACAGGATTGTCGGYAGGCCCGCGAAGGTGAGGGCCTCCATCGCTGCGGACGAGCCAGTGTAATCGTCGCCATAGAAAGCAACGAGTGGACCGTCGGGCAGGGCGGACGCGCCGCTCACGGCTGTGGACTCGCCATCGCGGCGTCCCATGCTGCGCGCAAATCGGCAACGCCGGCGGCCGGTCCGTCGGGATGGGCGAGAATGCCGCCGCCTGCTGCGAAGATCAGATCTGTCGAGCCGAGCGCGCGCCAGGTCGGCGCGGCCTGGGCCGGCGTCTGGCCCGACGAGAACACCGGCATCGCGGTGCACGGCTTGTGCGCGAACATCGGCGTCAGCGCCGCCTTTGCGGATGTGACCACGCTGTCATCGGTCTCGCTGAACTTGTTGCCGATGCCGTTGACGTGCATGTGGTCGGCGCCGGCCAGCCGCCAGATCTTGTGCCACGCCGTATAGTCCCAGCCGAGTGCCGGATGACGATTCAGCGCGCCCCAGCCGTTGCGATGCGCATGAACGGGAAGCTGCGTGTGGCGGCCGAGCTCGACCATGCCTGTGAGCCCGACCGAGTTGATGCTCGCCATCACGCAGGTGCCGCCCTCGCTGAGCACCAGATCGTGCCGGCGGCGCATCTGGTCGATCTCGCCGGTGAGGTTGAAGGCGACCATGACCTTCTTGCCGGTTCGATCAGCGTGGTCGTTGACGACGCGCATCACGGCGCGCACACGCGCGTCGAACGGACAATAGGCGCCGTCCGATTGCAGCTCGTCGTCCTTGATGAAGTCGATGCCGGCCTCGCACAGCGTGGCGACCAGATTGGCCGTCTCGGCCGGGCTGAGCCCGATGCTCGGCTTGATGATGGTGCCGATCAGCGGGCGACCGCTGACACCGGTCAGCTCGCGCGTGCCGGCGACGCCGAACTTCGGTCCGGGATAGGCGGCGGCAAACGCGAGCGGCAGGCGCAGGTCGAGCAGCCGCAGGCCGGTCAGCTGGCGCAACTCCCAGAGATTGCCGGCGATCGCCGTGACGAGATTTGGCAATGACGCGCCGATATTGTCGAGCGGCCATGACAACGTCAGGCGCGCGCGATTCCAGGGGCCATCGGGGTTGATCGGGCGGGCGACCGGGAGCGACGGCGCGGAGATTGCATCAAGCAACTCGATGCTCTCGACGCGGGCGGCCGCACGCGCTTTCAGCTCCGGCGTTTCGCCGGGCACCGCAACGAACGTGCCGCTCGACTGCTCGCCCGCCATGGTTTCCGCGGCAAGACGCGGATCTTCAGGCGTTTCGATCAGATAGTCGGCTTCGATGCGAACGGGATTTTGCGTCACGGGAGCGCAGACAATCTAGAGCTTGGTCAGATCGGGGAACGGCCGCACGGGGTCGCGCCCGTCCCAGCCCTTGGCGGCTGCGCGGATGAGATCGAACATCTTGCCCTTGGGTCCCGAGACTTCAGACAGTTCGATCACCGTTCCCGGATGATACTCCGTGTCGAAATAGACGAAGCGACCGCGCGCGCCGACTTCGCCGCTCATGACCGGCTTGAAACCCTCAGCTTCGAGACGGGAGAGATCGGCGTCGTAGTCTTCGGTCCAGTAGGCGACGTGCTGCAGACCCTTATGTCCGGCTTTCAGGAAGTCGGCATACATCGACGGCGCATCGTTGCGGATCTGGATCAGCTCCATCTGCAGCGGACCGGAATTGGCCAGCGCCACCGAATTGTGCGGCTCATAGGCCTTGCCGCGATAGTGGTAGTTCACGATTGGAACCCGCGGATTATAGAACCACGGCCCGATGCCGAGCTCGCGGCTCCAATAACCCATGGCCTTCTCGATGTCGTCAACGACGTAGCCGGCTTGCCGGATCTCACCAAAAAAACGGCTCATTGCATGATTCCCATGATCTTCAGAATTTGAGGAAGCCGATCGACAGCCACGGCACGGCTGCGACGATGGCGAGGCCGATGAAGAGCGCCGCGACATAGCCCCAGATGTGCTTGAGGCCTTCGTCCGGCGATATCTTGCTGATCGCGCAGGCGCCGTAGTAGCCGACGCCGAACGGCGGCGCGAACAGGCCGATGCCCATCGCGAGGATCACGACCATCGCATAGTGCACTTCATGCACGCCGGCCTGCTTGGCAATCGGAAACAGCAATGGGCCGAACAGCACGATGGCCGGAATGCCTTCGAGCACGCTGCCGAGCACGACGAAGGCCACAATCGAGATCGCGAGGAAGCCGTAGGCGCCGCCGGGGATCGCCGCCATCGCCTTCGCCAGCTGTTGCGAGAAGCCCGATTGCGTCAGTCCCCAGGCCATCGCCGTGGCGCAGCCGATGATGAAGATGATTGCGCCCGTCAGCGAGGCCGTCTCGACCAGCATGGATTTCAGCCGCCGCCAGGGAAACTGGCGGTAGACCACAAGGCCCATCAGCACGGCGTAGGCGATGCCGATGGTCGAGACCTCCGTGGCAGTGGCAACACCTTCGACCACGGCAGTGCGGATCACGAAGGGCAGCAGGATGGCGGGCAGAGCGATCATTGTGAGCTTTGCGATCTCGCGCTTCGAGGCACGCCGCACATGGCTCAGATCCTCGTTCCGGTAGCGTCGCCACACCACCACGCAGAGCGCGGTGCCCACGACCAGGGCCGGCAGCAGCCCGCCCGTGAACAGCGCTGCGATCGAGACACCGGTCACCGAGCCGATGGTGATCAGCACGATGCTCGGCGGAATGGTCTCGGTCTGCGCGCCGGTGGCTGACAGCAGCGCGACGAGGTCGCCGGGCTTGGCGCCGCGCCGCTGCATCTCCGGCAGCAGCACCGGCGCGATCGCGGCCATGTCGGCGATCTTCGAGCCGGAGATGCCGGAGACCAGATACATGGCCCCGATCAGCACGTAGGACAGTCCGCCCCTGACATGTCCGAGCAGGCTGGCCAGAAACTGGATCATGGCCCGCGCCATGCCGGTCATCTCGATCAACGCGCCGAGGAAAATGAACAGCGGCACCGCGAGCAGGATCAGGTGCGACATGCCTTCATCGAGACGGCCGACCATCACCATCATCGGGACGCTGGTTGTCAGCGCCAGATAGCCGAAGGTCGCGAGCGCAAAGGAGAAGGCGATCGGTACGCCGGCGAACACGTTGGCTGCGACCACGCCGACGAAGAAAATGATGAGATTGTAGCGTCCGAGCGGGGCGAGCAGCGGTCCGGCAAGCCAGAATGCGGCAATCAGGACGGCTGTGATGATGAGGGCTGCGACGATCAACGCGGGGCGGTGATGCGTCGCGAGCCGGATCGCGGCGACGACGGCCATCAGGGTCATCCCGACGGGAATTGCGGCTGCGCGCCAGGCATTGCTGATCTCCAGCGCCGGGGTGACGATGACCTGTTCCTCGCTCGCATAATCGAAGGCGGGATGCAGGATCAGCGCCAGCAGGGCTAGCGGCGCCACCGCCGCGATCGTGTCGAGAAAGGCGCGCGCGCCCGGGCCGACATGRCTGACGAGCCCTGTCATGCGCATGTGCTCGCCCCGGCGCAGCGCGATCACCGCGCCCAGCATCGAGAGCCAGAGAAACAGGATCGAGGCCAGCTCGTCCGAGCAGATCAGCGGGCTGTGGAAGACGTATCGCATGATGACGCCGGCGAGCATGATGCCGATCTCGACCAGCACGACACCGGCCGCGGCGGTCTCGACCACCGCACCGAGCCAGCGGTCGACGGTGCCAAAGGCGCTCGCAAGCTTGCGCGTGCCCGCAGCGGAAGCAGGGTGCGCGGCCGCCGCCAGATAGTCCGTCATCTGATGCTCTGCGATCGTCATCGCGCTCAGGCCAGCTTGCCGACGGCGCCTTCGAGCAGCGCCCAGGCTTCGTCGCCGRAGCGGCCCTTCCATTCGCCGTAGAAGCCGGAGTCGCGCAGTTTTGCGCGGAACGAGTCCGGTGAAGGCGTGGTGAATTTCATTCCATTGCGCTGGAGATCGGCCTGCACGGTCGCATTGAACGTCTTGATGTCCTCGCGCTGCTTCAAGCCGGCATCGTTGATGGCGTTGCTGACGATGGTCCTGAGATCGGCGGGAAGGGCGTTGAAGGCGCGGGCGTTGGCGATGAACCAGAAGCCGTCCCAGATGTGGTTGCTGATCGCGCAGTACTTCTGCACCTCGTAGAGCTTCGCCACCTGGATGATCGGCAGCGGATTTTCCTGCGCGTCGACAATGCGTGTCTGCAGCGACGAATAGACCTCGCTGAATTGCAGGCTGGTCGGCGAGGACGAGAGCGCCTTGAACATGGAGATGCTGAGCGGAGACACGGGCACGCGGATCTTGAGGCCGTCCATGTCCTTGGCGCTCTCGATCGGCTTGGCGCCGCTGGTGATCTGGCGGAAGCCGTTGTCCCACATCTTCTCGAACGTATGGAGGCCGACCTTGGCCATGGCGGCACGGATATGCGCGCCGAGCCCGCCGTCCATCGCTTTCCAGACCTGATCGTAATCGGCAAAGGCAAAGCCGACCGCATTGATCGCGGCGATCGGCACCAGGGTCGCGACCACGAGCGCGGAGGGCGTGAAGAAGTTCAGCGCGCCGTTGCGCACCTGGGCGAGCATGTCGGTGTCGCCGCCGAGCTGGTTGTTCGGGAAGATGGCGATCTCGACCCGGCCATTGCTCTCCTTGGCGACGCGGTCGGCGGCTTCCTGGGCGCGGATGTTGAGGGGGTGCGTCAGCGGCAGGTTGTTGCCGTATTTCAGCGAAAAGTCGGCCGCCCGGGCCGGGCGCGAGAGACCGCCGATCAAGCCCGCGGCGGGGAGGACGGACAGGGCTTGCAAGGCGCGCCGACGGGTCAGGGACATGGGCTTCTCCTCCAACAGCGATTTGATGTTATTTGATGTTTCTGTGACAATGTTGATGCGAAAATTGCGACTTTGAGCTAGCATGTCAAACGATAAAGGTGATGGTTTTTGATGTATTCGACGATTGGGCCCCGGAATGAATAAACCAGTGGCTCCTTCGCTGAGCCGCATCGTTGACGTGGCGCGCCGGGCCGGCGTCTCCACGGCGACGGTGGACCGCGTGCTGAATCGTCGGCCCGGTGTGCGGGCGATGACGCAGCAGCGGGTGCTCGCTGCCGCGTCCGAGCTCGACTACATGCCGGCCGAGAACCTCCTGGCGGCGATGCGGCCCAAGCCGATGCGGCTGCTGTTCCTGCTGCCGGCCGGCACCAACCGCTTCCTGTCCACGCTCGGGCAGCTGATCGCGCATTCCGACGGCCGGCTCGCGCCCTTCAACGTCCATTGTCAGGTCGACACCATCAAGGGCTTCAATCCCGACCTGCTGGCACGTCAGCTCTGGCGGGCCCGCGACAAGGCCGACGGCATCGCTTTCATGGCGCTCGAGCATCCCGTCGTGAGGGAAGCCGTCGACCGATTAGCGGAGCACGGGGTGCCGACGGTGACGCTGATCTCGGATATCCTGAATGCGCGCCGCGCGGCCTATATCGGACTGGACAATCGCTCGATCGGACGCACCGCCGGCTATCTGATCGCGCGTTTTCTGGGCGAGCGTCCGGCCAAGGTCGCGATGATCGCGGGCAGCCGCAGCTACCGCGCGCACGAAGAACGCGAAATGGGCTTTCTGCACGTCTTCGAAGAACTATTCCCGGCGATCAAGGTCGTGGGCCTGCGTGAAGGCCACGATGACGCCGACCGCAACTATCGCCAGACGCGCATGCTGCTGGGCCAGCATCCGGATCTTGCCGGAATCTACAACATCGGCGGCGCCGCCGACGGTGTCGCTCGCGCCCTGAACGAAATGAACCGGGCGCACGACGTGGTCTTCATTGGCCATGGTCTGACCTCGGATACGCGCAGCTTTCTGCTCGATGGGACGATGGATGCCGTCATCACTCAAAATCAGCTCAACACGATGATGAGCTGTGTCGGCATCTTCGACAATTTGCGCGCCGGCCGCAGCGCCATGCACGGCATCGAGGCGCCGCGCAGCGAAATCATCTTTCGCGAAAATATTCCGGCGCTTGGGGGCTAGGATCCAAGGAGGCGGCTTGCTGGACCCATGGTCGGCCTGGTCGAGCGCATCCATGGCCTGATTGGCACGATGCAATTTTGCCGGTGTTTTGCCCGACGAGTCAAATGACCGGCGTCTGAAGACATCGGACTCGTCGAGCGGCTCAACGTGCGTTGCAGGAGAGATGCCTCTCGTTCTGCGCGCGCAAGGCAATTCACCCAAGCCTCATCTCGACTTAAGCCGCGCCACCGCGACCAACCGGCCAAGGGCGGTTCTACTGTGCATGGGGTTGTTTTTCAGTTTTTTGTTTGGCGAGGCGCCGGCAGGCGCTCTACAGGCCGGCCGCGACGCCCAGGCGGCCGATGCCGGGGAGCTTGAGCGCCGGCCGCCGGATGTCGATGCCCAGCACCGCGCCGAAGAAATTGATCTCGAACCCTTCGACCCAGCCGATCGTCATGCCGAGGTAACCCGATAGCGAGGCGTAGGCGCCGGTGCGGGAAGGGGTGATGCCGGCCCAGCGTCCGCTGTACGGATAGTCCTTGCCGACCGCGGTGGGTGGAAGGACGGCACGAAGCTCGGGAACGGCGTCCAGCGCCGCCTGCACGAAGGTGTTGGAATTCGGTCCGGGCCAGGCGCTGTAATCGCCGTAGGCGCGGAACTTGTAGGTCTCGACGACGTGGCGGATCTTGGGGATCAGCGCTTCGGCCCGTGCGCCGTCGACCGCCACGACGGTTTCGGGCATGGCGCCGAACCAGCGGCCGTCGGGTGCAAATCCGTTGCTCCGGATCGGGTCGCCCCACGCCGTGTAGTCGTATCGGCTGTAGGTGCTGGCACCTTTCTCCTTGACGACGATCCAGCTGTGGACGGCGAAAATGCTGCGCCACCGCACCGTGCGCGCGGCAAAGACCCGGATCAGCGCGTCCGGATTGGCCGATGCCGGCGGCAACAGGCCGGCGCTCGAGCGATCCGCCGTCTGCCAATTGCCCCGGCCATCGCCGAACAGATAATAGCGTCCGGCCGACAGTCCTATCGGCACGGAGACCAGCAGCAGGAAGAGAATCAAGAGTTTCCTCAAGGGCAGACGGGGGCAGGCGGGACGACACGATTAATATAGTTCGCCCGGCGGGTCGCGCCAGCACGCTTCCGCTCTTGCATTTGGGAGGTGCGCCCCCATGTTCCCGATTATGATGAAACTGTCCCTCATCGAAGACCAAGCCATCCAGGCGCGAATCGCGGGCATCGCGGGCGCCGAGACGTTCGATCGCATCTTCGCCGGCATCCGATTCGACGAGATCGACGGCAATCTGCTGTTCGCCATTGCCAGGGACGAAGACTGCGCGAGCGAGATCGAGGACGAGTTCTCGCATCACCTCGCGGTGGTTGCGACTCAAGTCCTCGGGCAGAGCGTCGACGTGGTCGTGGTGCTGCCGAAGGTCCTGCAGTAGGCCTTATTTTGCCGTGCAAGCGGCCTCCCGGGCTTGCATCCATGCTTTCCAACGCAATCGTGAAATTGTAATGACGTGCTTGGGCGCTTAGGCCCAGTCCGCGTTGTCGACCGAGCTCTACGGCAGGGCTCGTCGGCGCGCGACTCTATTTCTAAAACAAAATTGGATACACATTGGCGTCCACCAAAAAAGCCCGGGCCGCGACCGGCGCGAAAAAGACCAAGGCCAAAAGCTCGAAAGGCGAGAGCCCGAAGACCAAGAGCTCGAAGAGCAAGGGTTCAAAGAGCAAGGGTTCGAAGAGCACAGAGAGCAAGGGCTCGAAAGGCAAGAGCGCGTCGCGTTCTACGGTCTCGTCCTCATCGCCGCTCGGCATGCTGGCGCTGCATCTGCGCGAGCAATGGGAGAAGTCTGGCCGCGACGGCCTCGTGTTCCTCTGCGACAATGAGAACAGGGCGGAGCGGCTGGGCGGCGTGATCCACGCGCTCGACCCTTCGGTCGACGTGCTGGTGTTCCCGCGACTGAACAATCTGCCATTCGATGGTCTGGAGCCGTCGCGCGAGATCGCGGGCAGGCGGAGCTCGGTGTTGCGGCGCCTTGCCAAGGCAAGGAAGCCGGTCTTCCTCGTATCGACCGCAGAAGCCATCATGGAGCGGCTGCCACTGCCGGCGAGCTGGTCAAAGACCAGCCTCAGCCTGAAAGTGGGCGCGGCCTATTCGGAAGCCGAGCTGGAGCGCCGTCTGGAAGCTCTCGGCTACGACCTCGACGAAGAGGCAGAATATCYGGGCGGCGTCCTGTTCCACGGCAAGACGTTCGAGGTGTTTCCCGCGGGCGGACTTGGTCCTTTCAGGATCGAACATTCCGACGGTGTTATCCGTAAGATCGTTGCCGTCGATCCGGTCGAGCATGAGGTCGTCTACGAGACCAGGGAATTGCTGATCGATCCGATGTCCGAACAGATTGCGCTCGGAGGCAAGCGCGGACAGCGGGCGACGCTGCCGGATTATTGCGCTCGCGCGCGGTGGATCGTGGATGCCGGCGTACCGGGCCATGCCGATATCTGGCTGGGCACCATCGAGGAGGCCGCTGGCCGCAGGGATGCGGAGCGCGAGTATCTCGGACGGGCGGACTGGAAGCGGCTGAAGAAGAGCATCAGCGTGCTTCCGCAAAAATCGGCCTTCACGCCGACGCCCGATTTCTCGAAAGCCTCATCGCCAAGAAAGATCCTCCGCGCATTTATTGACGACATGCAACGCGCCGGGTCGCGGGTGCTGTTCGTCGCGGCCGTCGAGGATGACCTTCGCGCAATGGAGCGGATGAGCGGCATCAAGGCGGAGCGCTGCGCCGATTGGAGCGAGGCGACGGAGGGACGGGATCGCGAAACGGCGTTCCTGGCCGACTTCGATGCCGGCTTCGTCGGGGCCGGCCGCAAGCCTCTCGTCATCGTCACCGCGTCCGACGTGCTCGGCAGCAGAGCCCATCATCCCCAGCCCATGGCGAGAGCCTGGACGGCCGCGTTCGATCATCCGGACGTCCCGGAGCGCGGCGCGGCGGTGGTGCATTTGCAGCGTGGGCTCGCTCTGCTCGACGGCTTGCAGACCCTCGCCATGGGGACGGGATCGCGGCGCGAGATGGTCAGGCTTGCGTTCGCGGGAGACAACGCCGTTCTCGTGCCGCCGGCCGATCTTGCCTTGATCTGGCCGTATGCGGCCGAGCCCGGCAAGCTGGCACGGGACAAGGCGGACGGAAGCACATGGTGGGCGCGGCGGACCGAGGCCGAGGCGGAGATTCAGGTCGCCGCCAAGGCGCTCGCGAAGCACATCAGCCAGCGCCACCGCCGCCGCGCGCCGAAACTGGTCGCGCCCGGGCCACTCTATGAAAGGTTCGTTGCGCGTTTTCCGTATTTCCCGACGGTCGATCAGGCGAAGGCCATTCAGGACGTGCTCGATGATCTCGCGGTAGGCCATCCCATGGACAGGGTGGTGTGCGGCGACGTCGGATTTGGAAAGACCGAGGTGGCGTTGCGCGCGGCAGCCGCCGTGGCGCTGTCCGGGAAACAGGTGGCGATCGCGGTGCCGACCACGGTCCTGGCGCGGCAGCATGTCGAAACCTTCCGCAAGCGCTTCGGTCCTCTCGGTATCGACGTCGGAAGCCTGTCGCGAGCGACCTCCGGCCCGGAGACGCGAGGGATCAAGGAGGGCCTGCGAAGCGGCAGGCTGAAAGTCGTTGTCGGCACGCAGGCGCTCTCTGCAAAGGATGTGAAGTTCGCCGATCTTGGCCTCGTCATCATCGACGAAGAGCAGCACTTCGGAGCGGCGGAGAAGGCGAAGCTTTCAGGCCTGGCAAAGAATGCCCATACGCTCTGGATGAGCGCGACGCCCATCCCGCGCACGCTCGCTGCTGGTCTTGCGGGCTTCCGGGATCTCAGCGTGATCGCAACGCCGCCGGTTCACCGGCTTCCGATCGTGACCAAGATCGCTCCGCTTTCGGATGCGGCCATTGCCGGAGCATTGCTTCGCGAGCGGCGGCGGCACGGACAGAGTTTTCTGATTTGCCCGCGCATCCAGGATCTGGAGCCGATGCTGGCGCGCGTGCAATCACTGGCGCCCGACCTCCGCATCGTCTGCCTTCATGGCAAGATGCCCGTCGACGACCTCGACGACCGCATGATGAGTTTCGTCGATGGCGAGGCGGACGTCCTCCTGGCGACCAACATCGTGGAAAGCGGTCTCGATATCCCGCGCGCGAATACCATCGTGGTGTGCTGGCCCGAAAAGTTCGGCCTCGCACAGCTCCATCAGCTCAGGGGGCGGGTGGGACGCGGCGGAACGCGCGCCTTCGCCTATCTGCTGACGGAGTCGACCTCGGAACAGTCCGAGAAGCGTTTGGCCGTCCTCGAGGAGTTCAGCAAGCCCGGCGCCGGCTTTGCCATCAGCGAGCGCGACCTGGACCTCAGGGGCGCCGGCGATCTGTTTTCCGAACAGCAGTCCGGGCACGTGCAGGTGTTCGGACCGGTGCTCTACAGTCATCTCCTGAAGCTCGCCTCGGAAAGAGTGAACGACTCGGGCGCCTTTCTGTGGGTGCCGGATCTCAATCTGCCTGTCGGCGACATGTTGCCTGAAGGTTATGTGCAATCGGAAGCAATGCGGCTCGAGATCTATGGTCGCGCCGCCAGATGCCGGAGCGACGACGATCTGGAAGACCTGGAGGAGGAGACCTCGCGCCGTTTCGGCAGGCTCCCGCCGGAGGCGCGCGATTTCTTTGCGGCCGCCAGGCTCAGGATCGATTGCAAGCGGCGTGGCATCGTCAGGCTCGATGTCGGGCCCGAGGCCGTCGCCGCGACTTTCCTCCCCGGGCGGCTGCGGAAATCCAGGGCGCGATCGCTCCAGCGCGACGGCGATCGCGTCGTCTGCGCCGCCCGCGGGCACGCGGACCCGTTCGGCCGGATCGAGGAATTCCTGGAGCTTCTGGACGAGTGAAGCAGGCGGGACCTACTGCGGTTCGATTCCGGCTGCCTTGATGATCCGGCCCCATTTGGCGATCTCCGCCTTCAGGAAGGCTTCGAGCGCAGCCGGCGTCGCGCGCTCGGCCTCAACCGGAGCCATGCTGAGCTCGGCGAAGCGGCTGATCAACGCAGGGTCCTTGAGTGCCGTCYGGAGCGCGCCGACGAGCTGGTCGATCACGGGCTTCGGCGTGCCGCGCGGCGCGTAGAGGCCATACCAGGTCGTCACATCGAATTCGGGAACGCCGGCCTCGGCCGAGGTCGGCACGCCAGGCAGTGTCGCGACGCGCGTCTTGCTCGTGATCGCGTAGCCCTTGATCGTGTTCGACTGGATATAGGGCGTCGGTCCCGTCGCGGGATCGCAATAGACGTCGATATGGCCGGCGATGACGTCGTTCAGTGCGGGCCCGCCGCCCTTGTAGTAGATTTGCGAGAGTTTCGTATCGGTGGTGCTCATGAACATCAGGCCGCAGAGCTGCGAGGCTGAGCCGAGACCGACATTGCCGAAAGTCATCTTGTCGCCCTCGCTGCGGATGCGCGCGATCATCTCGCCGAGATCCTTGGCCGGGAAATTCGGCCGGGCCACCAGGATCATTGGTACGTCCGTGACGAGCCCGATCATGGCGAAGTCGCCGACGGGATCGAACGGCAGTTTTGCGTAGAGCGCGGGCGCAGTGGCCTGGCCGACATGCATCAGGAGCAGCGTGTAGCCATCAGGCGCGGCCTTGGCGACACGGTTGGTGCCGAGTGTGCCGCCGGCACCGACGACATTCTCGATGACGATGGACTGCTTCAGCGTAGCGCTCATGGCGTTGCCGAGAATTCGCGCGATGACGTCGCCGGGGCCGCCGGCGGAGAACGGCACGATCATCGTTACCGGGCGGGTGGGGTAGTCGTCTGCGATTGCCGCGCCGCAGGGCAAGAGCAGGAGACACAGGATCAGCGATCGTACCAGAGACAACATCGAACACTCCCTGAATTCTTGTTTTTCTAGTCGTCGGAAGGCGCCGCCTCCTTGGCGGCGTTTCGTTCAATCATGTCGAGCGCGGCCACCGCAGCCGCATTGATGTGATCGACGCAGCAGCGCTCGGCGAGATCTGGATCGCCGTTCTGGATCGCGCGCCAGATCGCGGTGACCTCGCGGAGGCTCTTGTTGATCCGTTTCGGCTGCGACATCGACGTGATCCGCAACAGTTGGATCCGGTCGTGCAGCGGCTTGAGCATGCGCTCGATGAAGGCGTTGCGGCAGCCGCCGATCAGCGCGGCGTAGAAGTCGGTCTTGGCTTCGAGGCTTCCGACGAGATCCTGCTTGGCCGCGGCCGCCTTCAGCCGCGTCAAGGCTTCCCCGATCCGCCGAGCCACTTCCGGATCGTGGATTCTGGCGCATTCGCGGCCGGCGAATCCTTCGAGCACCGCGCGCGCCGCGTAGAGCTGCCGGGCTTCCTCGAGGCTGATCGTGGAGACCACGGGGCCGCGGTGCGGGACGATGTTGACGAGGCCGTCGGCTTCGAGGGCGCGCAGCGCTTCACGGATCGAGGGCCGGCTGACGCCCATCATCTCGCAAAGCTCGCGCTCGACCAGGCGCTGGCCCGGTTTGAGTGTTCCGGACATGATCGCCTCGCGCAGCTTTTGCGCGACCATCGCCCGGACGGTCGGGACGTCCTCGATGCGGAGTGTCGACTGCAATTCGCTACGTCTTTCCATGTCCGGACCCTGGTTGGGAAAAGTCAGTACCGGTTTACAGGCAGAATCATCATTTCGGCAATTTGAACGTGCGCGGGCTGGTCCAGGGCGAAGACGATCGAACGGGCAATATCGGCAGGCTCGAGCGCCATCCTGAACTGGTCGAAATAGTCCTTTTCCTTCTGCCTGTCGCCGCGGTAGCGGGTCAGGATGATGTTGGTCCGGGTCAGGCCTGGCTGGAGTTCGGTGACCCGGATGCCGGTTTCCGCCAGTTCGCCCCGCAGCGTCTCGGTGAACATGTGCACGCCCGCCTTGCTGGTGCTGTAGGCGGCCATATCGGGGACGATGCGGACGGCGTTGATGGAGCTGATGTTGACGACATGGCCGGCGTTGCGCCTGTCCATGTCGGGCAGGATTGCGCGGGTGACGCGCATCAGGCCGATCAGATTGGTCTGGATGATGTTGGACCAGTCGTCGGCGGAGCCGGCATCGAACCGCGTCCGCCCGCCGATATCGTGCCCGGCGTTGTTGATGAGGACGTCGACCGGCTTGAACTGCGCGGGAATGGCGTCCGGCAGGCGATCCACGGCCTGCCCATCGCTAATGTCGAGCTGGATCGGAAACACCGCGTTGCCCGCCGTGGACGCGAGTTCGTCAAGCGCCTTGGCGTCGCGATCGACCAGCACGACGCGGCGGCCGCTTTCCAGCAAGGCCTTGGTGATGGCGCGTCCCATGCCGCCGGCGGCACCCGTCAGCACGACGCTCTGGCCCGATTGTTCAGTCATCGCAACACTCCCAATGCTTTCATGCGACCGACCAGCCGCCGTCGATCGGCAGGCTGGCGCCGGTGATATCGTTTGCTGCGGGCCCACAGAGAAAGGCGACCATGGCGGCGACCGCATTCATTTCGACGAAACGCTGCGTCGGCTGGCGCTCGCCGAGATATTCCTTGGTCACATCGTCGACCGGACGGCCGCTGTTCGACGCGATCGTTGCGATCTTATTCAGGATCGCGGGCGTCGGCAGCGTGCCCGGGCAGAGCGTGTTGCAGGTGATGCCGCTCCGCGCCGTCTCGATCGCCACCGCACGGGTCATGCCCAAAATCGCAGTCTTGGTGGTGACGTAGTCGATGCGGTCTTCGACCGCGCGGCTCGAATAGATCGAGCCCATGCTGATGATCCGGCCCCAGCCGCGCTGCTTCATCGCCGGCAGCGCCAGGCGGATCAAATGGAACGGCGCCGAGAGATTGACCGCCAGCGCCTGCTCCCAGCGATCGGGCGGAAACTGCTCGATCGCGGAGAAATGCCTGACCACGGCGTTGTTGACGAGGATATCGATGGCACCGCAGCGGGCGAGCAGATCGGCCATCATGGCCTCGATCGCCTCGCGCCGGGACAGATCGACGGCGGCCGAGACGACCTCGACGCCGAAGCGGGCGCGGAGGTCATCCGCGGCCTGCTTCGGCGCGACGAGATCATGAAGGACGATATTGGCGCCCGCGCCGGCAAGGCCTTCCGCGACGGCGAGGCCAAGGCCCGCGGTCGCACCGGTCACGAGTGCCCATTTGCCCTTCATCGTCGTCACGCTCCGTTATTTCTTGTCGAGCTCGACGAAGACTTCCTTCGCGTTCCGGAACGCATCCACGCCGGCCGGCACGCCGCAATAGATCGCGACCTGCATGAAGACCTCGCGGATCTCCTCCTTGGTGGCGCCGTTGGCGAGCGCGCCGCGGACATGGGTCTTCAGCTCGTGTGGGCGGTTGAGCGCGCAGAGCATCGCCAGATTGAGGAAGCTGCGGGTCTTGCGCGTCAGGCCGTCGCGTCCCCAGACGTAGCCCCAGCAATATTCCGTGGTAAGGTCCTGCATCGGACGGTTGAACTCGTCCGCGGATGCGATCGCCTTGTCGACGAACTCGTTGCCGAGCACGCTCTTGCGGATTTCGAGCCCGCGGTCGTAGGTCGCCTTGTCCATGTTGTCCTCCGTTTCTCTTTCCGGCGTTGTCAGTTCTCAGTTCAGTTTTTGGGCCAGAACGGCTGCGCCAGCGCGAGCTGGGGCGGGAACACCGTCACCGGCACGCCGGACTGCCACTGCACGATGGTCATGCCGGCGCCGACGCGGCGGCCCTTCTCGTCGAACTTGATCTCGCCCAGCGGATAGTATTTCGAGGGGCCGGCATCCATGGTGCGCAGCGCCTCGCCGACGGCAACGCGGTCGGCCTTGCCGGCCTTCTCGAGCGCGTCCTTGATCACCCACATGTCGCCATAGGTGGAGATCGCATTCTGCGTCATCCACGGCTCCTTGTAGCGGGTCTTCAACTCGGCGATCAGCGCCTCGTGGCCCTTGGCGCCCCAGCTTGCGACGCAGGTCAGCACGCCCTGGAGGAGTTCGGACTGACGGTTTGCAGCATGTCGGGCTCGGCGATCGCGATGCCGAACGAGATGGTCGGAATCTTGCCCTGGCCGAGGCCGAACTCGTTCATCTTCTCGAGCAGCAGTTTCGCGTCCGAGATCACCGTCGGCAGGAAGAACAGCAGATCGGGCTTGGCCGAACGGATTTTCTGCACCAGCGACGTCGCATCGGCCAGCGGCGGCGTGAACGTCTCGTCGACGATCAGCTGCAACTGGTTCTCCGCCAGCAGGCCCTCGCGCATCGCCTTTGCGGACGCGATCGAGGCCCCCGTGTTGTCGGTCAGGATCGCGACCGTCTTCGGCCGCTTGCCTGAGGCCGTCTCCGCCAGCTTGATGATTTGGGGCAACGCCTGCCGTGCCTGCGAACCTGCGGTAGCCGCGGTCTGGAACACGTATTTGAAGCCGCGGTCGGTGATCAGGTCGGAATAGGAGAGGGTGAGGACGGGCAGGCTGGCGCGCTCGGTGACTTCGGTCACCGCGAGCGTGAACGAGGACAGGTATGCGCCGCTGGCAGCAACCAGATCGGTCTCCTGCGCGACCATGCGCTGGGCGGCGTTCTTGGCCTTTTCCGTGGTGTCGCCGGAATCGAGCACGACCAGCTTCAGCTTGGCGCCGCCGAGCGCCTTGATGCCGCCTTGCGCGTTGATGTGGTCGACCGCCATCTCGGCGCCCTCACGCATCACCGTTCCCGGGCGGGCGTAGAGGCCGGAGATCGGCACCAGCAGGCCGACCTTCACCTCAGAAGGTTGCTGCGCCCAGGCCCGGGATGCGATCAGCGTACCGGAGGCGCCGGCAAGCAATGTTCGCCGCGAGATCGTGATCTTGCTCTTTGCAGTCATGACAATTCTCCTCCCTGAAAAATATCGCGACGCATCATGATTTCTTCGGCCAGAACGGCTGCGCCTGCGCGAGTTCGGGCGGATAGACGGTGACAGGCACGCCCGATTGCCATTGCACGATGACGACGCCGGCGCCGACGCGGCGGCCCTTCTCGTCGAATTTGAGCTGACCGCCCGGATAGTATTTCGACGGGCCGGCATCCATGGTGCGGAAGGCCTGTGCGACCGAATTGCGGTCGGCCTTGCCGGCCTTCTCCAGTGCTTCCTTCATCAGCCACATGTCGCCATAGGTCGAGATGACGTTCTGCGTCATCCAGGGCTCCTTGTATTTGGCCTTGAGCTCGGCGATCAGCGCCTCGTGGCCTTTCGAGCCCCAGTTGGCGACGATGGTCATGATGCCCTGCACGGTCTCCGGGCTCACGCTCTGGAGCATGTCGGGCTCGGCGATGGTGATGCTGAACGACACCGTCGGGATCTTGCCCTGGCCGAGGCCGAACTCGCTGATCTTCTCCAACCCCAGCTTGGCATCCGACACTGCATTCGGCATGAACAGGAGCAGATCGGGCTTGGTCGAGCGGACCTTCTGGATCAGCGGGGTGGCATCCGACAGCGGCGGGGTCCAGACTTCCTCGACGACAAGCTGGAGGCCTTCCTGTGCGAGCAGCTTTTCCTTGAGTGCCTTGGCGGTGGCGACGGATGTCGCGGTGTTGTCCATCAGCATCGCCACGGTCTTGGGCTTCTTGCCCGACGCGTTCTCGGCGAGCTTCATCAGCGTCGGCAGGCCCAGCTCGGACTGGCGGCTGGCGGTCGCGGCGGTCTGGAAGATGTATTTGAAGCCGCGGTCGGTCAGCAGGTCCGAATAGGACAGCGTCAGCACCGGCAGTTCGGCGCGCTCGGTGACTTCAGTGACGGCGAGGGTGAAGGACGAGAGATAAGAGCCGGTGGCGGCGACCAGATCGGGTTCCTGCGCCACCATGCGTTGCGCCGCGTTCTTGGCCTTCTCGGTGGTGTCGCCGCAGTCGATCACCACCAGCTTCAGCTTGGCGCCGCCGAGCGCCTTGATGCCTCCTTGCGCGTTGATGTGCTCGATGCCCATCTCGGCGCCCATTTTCATCACCTGGCCGGGGCGGGTGTAGATGCCCGACAGCGGCACGATCAGTCCGACCTTGACCTCGGCCGGCGCCTGCGCACGTGCCACGCCGGCGAGGCCGACGGCGGCGGCACCCGACAGCACGGTCCGGCGCGTCAGTCCTTTTGATATCCTGCCCTTCGATGTCTTGTTCATCTTGTTGTCTCCCTGCTCTTTGTTTTTGTTCGTCACATGCCGAGATAGGCTTTGCGCACGCGATCATCGGCGCGCAGCGTGTCGTTGTTGCCTTCGAGCACGACGTGTCCGGCTTCGAGGACATAGCCGTGGTCGGCTGACTCCAGCGCTTCCGCGACGCGCTGCTCGACCAGCAGCATGGTCAGCCCGGACTGACGCCGGATATCGATCAGCCGCTCGAAGATGAAGTCCGCTGTCGACGGCGCGAGACCCATCGAGGGCTCGTCCAGCATCAACAGCTTCGGCGAGGAGGCGAGGCCGCGGCCGATCGCGAGCATCTGCTGCTGGCCGCCGGACATCGTACCCGCGAACTGATTGCGGCGTTCCTTCAGCACCGGCAGCCATTCGAAGATGCGCTCGATATTGGCCTGCCAGTCGCGCCGGCCGCTTTCGGTCATCGCGCCCATTTCGAGGTTCTCCATCACCGTCAGCGACGGGAACACCTGGCGGCCCTCGGGGACGTGGGCGATGCCGAGATGGGCGCGCTGCGGCGGCGGCACGGCAAGAAGGTCGACGCCGTCGAACGTAATTGCCCCGCCGCTCGGCTTCACGATGCCGGAGATCGTCTTGAACAGGGTGGTCTTGCCGGCGCCGTTAGGCCCGACGATCGCAACGAACTGGCCGGCGCCGACATTGATCGACACGTCGTTCAGGACGGGCTTGGCCGAATAGCCCGCGCTCAGTCCCTCAATTCGCAGCATGGCCCACCCACTTCTTGCCGAGATAGGCCTCGATCACCCGGTTGTCGCGCGTCACCACTTCCGGCAGGCCCTCGGTGATGACGGCGCCGTGGTCGAGCACGAGGAATCTGTCGACCAGGCGGACCATCGCCTGCATGGTGTGCTCGATGATGGCGATGGTCGTGCCGTCGCGTGCGAGTTGCTGGATCACGGCGACGACCTCGTCCGCCTCGCCGTGGCCGAGGCCCGCAAGCGTCTCGTCGAGCAGCAGGATGCGGGGCTGGCCGGCGATTGCGCGGGCGAGCTCCATCAGCCGCAGCTCCTTGGTCGAGAGTTCGCCGGCGACACGGTTAGCCACGGCGGAGAGCCCGACGCGGGCGACCGCGTCGGCGGCAAGCTTGCGGGCCTCCGCGTCGGAGCCGGCGCGCACATAGGCCCCCACCACGACATTGTCGAGGATCGACATGCGCAGGAATGGGCGCATGACCTGGAAGGTTCGCCCGATGCCGGCCTCGCAGATCACGTGCGGCCGTTGGCCGGACATGTTGCGGCCGTCGATCAGCACCTCGCCCTCGCTCGGTTTCAGGAAGCCGTTGAGGAGGTTGAACAGCGTGGTCTTGCCGGCCCCGTTCGGGCCGATGATGCCGAGGATCTCGTTCTTGTGCAGCTTGAAGCTGACGTCCTGAACGGCTTTGAGTCCGCCGAAGGAGCGCGAGAGGTTGCGAACCTCGAGCATCACCTCGCCGGTGGCCGCACGCTGCCGCGCGGCGGGCTTCAGCGCCGTGACGTTGGCGACGGCCGTTTCCGGAGTGACGCTAGCCGTGGCCCTGGATGCATTTCGCTTGCGCAGGAGATCGCGCAGTTTCCAGAACAGGCCTTCCGGCGCGAGCAGGATGACGCAGACGATAGCAAGGCCGAAGATGACGCCCTGAATGCCGGGGATGCGTGCACCGGCCTCTGCGTGCAGGATCTCGGCGAGTGGGATCAGGATGACGGAGCCGATGACCGGCCCCCAGACCGTGCCGACGCCGCCGAACATCGCGACCGTGAGCGCCTGCGCCGACACCAGCATGCCGAACACCGATTGCGGGGTCACGACCAGCAGCACCTGCACATAGAACCCGCCGATGGCGGCGGCGATCGCGCCGCTCAGCGTGATCGCGCGCAGCTTCCAGGCCAGCGTGTTGATGCCTGCGGCTTCTGCCGCAGCCTCGTTCTGCTTGATCGCGAGCAGCGCCATGCCGAAGCGGGATCGCTCGATCACCTGCGTCAGCACGATGGTGGCAAGCATGATCGCAAGCCCCAGCAGCGTGTAGATGTGGGGATCGGAGAACTGCATATAGGCGATCGGCGCGTCGCGCTTGATCGGAAGCGTCACCTCTTGGAAGCCGAGCCACTCGAACACGTAGAGAATAGCGAGCGGGTAGGCGAGCATCGCGAGCGCGAAGTAGTGGCCCTGGAGGCGGAAGGTCGGGAATCCGATCAGCAGCCCGGCGATGCCGCCGAGCATGGCGGCGACCGGGATCAGCAGCCAGGGGGAGATATCGAAATAGATCTGCCCGAGCGCGGTCGCATAGGCGCCGATCCCAAAGAAAGCGGCGTGGCCGAACGAGATCAGCCCGGTGTAGCCGCTGAGCAGATTCCAGGACAGGCCGAACACTGCCCACACCGGCACCAGCRTCAGGATGAGCTGGTAGTAGGAGTTGGTGACGCCGAGTGAGATCCCGGCGTAAGCGAGCGTGAAGAGCAGGGGAGGCAGCAGTGAACGCATCCGGAGCATGGTCACGTCCTCTCGACCATGCGCCCGAAGAAACCTTGCGGACGGAAGAAGATGATGAGGAGGAAGACGGCGAAGATCGCGGCGTTCTGCAATTGCGTCGGCAGGATCAGCGTGGACATCTGCTGCACGAGCCCGATCGTCATGCCGCCCCAGAAGGCACCGATGATGCTGCCCATGCCGCCGAGCACGACGCCGGCATACATGACGATCACGTATTCGAGGCCGACGAAGGGGTGGAACGGATAGTTGGTCGCGAGCAGGCCGCCGGCAATCGCGGTGATGCCGCAGCCGAGCGCGAAGGCCGTGCGGTGCGCGCGGTCGACGTCGATGCCCATATAGGTCGCGGCGGTCGGATTGTCGGCGGCGGCGCGCAGCGACTTGCCGATCCGGGTCCGCGTGATCAGCAGCGAGAGCAGAATCATGATCGCGAGCGAAACGATCGCGTCGATGCTGCGCGCCTTGTTGAGGAAGATGCTGATGTCGAAGAAGGGAACGAGCTCCCAGGCCGAGCTCGACAGCGGCGTACGGATCGAGGCCAGCACCGATCCGAAAACGATCAGGCCGCCATTCTGCAGGATCAGCGCGATGCCGAGCGTCAGGATGAGCTGGGCGTAATGCCCTTCGCCTTCCAGCGAGGCGGTGCGTGTACCCGAGACGCGCGAGATCAGGGCCAGATGGACGAAATAGCCGAACACGGCGAGCACGGGGCCGGCCAGCAGGATGGCCACGAACGGCCCCACCGTGTTGCCGAACAGCGCCTGGATGCCGGCGGCGGTGAAGAGATAGAAGGCGGCATACATGCCGAGCATCATGAAATCGCCATGGGCGAAGTTGATGACGCGCATGACGCCGAAGATCAGGCCGAGCCCGACACACATCAGGCCGTAGACGGCGCCGATCAAAAGGCCCGCAGCGAGCGCTTGAAAGAAGCCTTCCATCAGCCCCGCCTCCGCGCGGCGCGAGCGCCGGCTTGCTGGCGATTGTGCGCCGTCGGCACTGCTAGGCTGGTCTCCCGGTCGACCATGTTTCCCCCGTATTGTTTGGCATTTCTTATGATGCCGATCGTAAAACTCGTTCCGGCGCATCCAGACGACACCGCGCTGCGATGTCGCCGGCATTGCCGAGCTGCTCGCAGCCGTCGATGAGTTGCTCGAGCCGGTGCGCGCGATCGTCGCCAAGGACTCTGGTTGCGGCGGCGCGGAAGCGCGCACGAATATCTGAAGGCGTTGCGGCGATGACGTCGGGCAAAGCGTGCCGGATCGTCCGGCCGCTGCGCAGATGCACGGTCACCTCTGCGCCCTGCTTGCCGGGGAAGGCGGCGGTGAAGCCTGGATCTGCCCCGAGATCGGTGACCGCGACCAGGCGAATGATGTCGGCATCATCGAGTTCGGAATAGTTCTCTTCCTCGATCTCGCCCCGCGTCAGCGTCGCAGCAACGCTGAAGGGAATGCTCATCTTGGCCTGAAGCGCGTTGCGATAGGGCCCCATGGAGTCGCAGCCGGGATAGCGAACGGCGGCATCGGGTGCGCGAATGATGACGCGGTCGATCTCCTCAGTGCTGGCGAGCTCGTGCGAGACGCGAAGCGCTGCTTGGGCCGCGGTCTGCGCGAAATTGCAGGCCGGGACCGGCTTGTTGTAGACGGCCATGATCTCGCTCTCGCCATCGGGGAAGAGCGTCATGCTGTCGGGCGCGGCCTGGCGGCGATAGGCGGCGAACAGGCCGGCTTCGCCCTCCAGTATGGTTTCCGAGCCGAATGCGCCGGCCGCGGCAAGACCGATCGCCTTGATGGCGTTGCTGGAGGCAAAGCCGGGATGAAAATACATGTCGGAGCCGCCGGCATGCGGCCACTCGTTCAGCCCGCTGGACGTATTGGCCGCGATCGCGACGGCGCTGGTTGCGGCGTCCTCGGAGAGGCCAAGCGCGAAACTTCCCGCCAGCGCCGCGCCCGGAGGTGCGACCAGCCCAGTCGGGCGATAGAGGCGTGCGAGGTCGGAGGTCAGGAGCGCGCGGCCGATCCGCGCGCCGGTCTCATAGCCGATGATGGCGGCAGCGAGCAGCCTGGCTCCGTGCAGCGGCGTCTGCTCCGACAGCGCGAGCAGCGTCGGCCAGATCACGACGCCGTGGTGCGCGATGCTGGCCGCGTGCATGTCCTCGCGGACGAGGCCGTGCCCCATGACGGCATTGGCAAAGGCGGCATCGGCCGACGAGGAGAGTTGTGACGTCCCGATGATCGTTGCAGTGCCGCCGGCTTGTGCGATCGCAACCGCCTGACGGCTCCAGGGATGCTGGCCCGCCTCGAAGGCGCAGGACAAGAAGTCGAGCAGGCAGAGCTTTGCCTTCGCGACGACCTCCGGCCCGAAATCTCCAAGATCAAGCGCAAGCACGCTCCGCGCCATCTGGCGCGCGAGCGAGACCTTGCCTGATCCGGTCGGGCCGATCGTCATCGCAATCGCTCTCCCTGAAGGCTTGCGTGATCAGCCGCGCATCTCGACCCCGGCCCACTCCTCGAGCACCTTGGCGATCGAGGTGAAGTCGGACGACGCGCCATACTTGGCGTTGGTGATCGCGAGCATCTGCCGCACCACCGCGCCGCAGACCATCGGCACGCCCATGGCCTCGGCCTCGTCGACGCAGAGCCGAACGTCCTTGTAGGAAAGGCCGGTGGCGAAGCCGAAATCGAACGTGCCGGGCAGCACCGCGCGGGGGAACTTGTCTTCGGACGCGCTGTTGCGGCCGCTGCTGGCGTTGATGATGTCGATCAGCACTTTTGCGTTGACGCCGCCCTTGACGCCCATCGCGACGGCTTCGGACGTGATGACCAGCGCCGCGGCCGCCATCAGGTTGTTGGCGAGCTTGGCCGTCTGTGCCACGCCGGGCTTGTCACCGGTGTAGAACAGCTTGCCGAAATTCTTCAGGATCGGCTGCACGGTCTCGTAGGTCGCCTGCGGGCAGGACACCATCACGGCCAGCGTGCCGTTGACGGCGCCCTTGATGCCGCCGCTCACGGGCGCATCGACCAGCGTCATGCCTTTGGCCTTCAGGCCTTCGGCAACGATCTTCGCGGCGCCGGGACCCGAGGTCGAGAGATCGATGACGATCTTGGCGCGGTTGCCGCTGCTGATACCGTCTTGTCCGAGCGTGACGGCCTTGACGATGTCGGGCGTCGGCAGGCTGGCGAGCACGATATCGGCGCGCGAGGCGACGTCGGCCGGCGATTTGCCGAGCTGCGCGCCGCGCTTGACCAGCGGCTGGGTTGCATCAGCTTGAGTGTCATAGATCACGAGCGAATAGCCCGCGTCGATCAATCGCCCCGCCATGGGGCCGCCCATGCGGCCCGTGCCGATTACGCCGAGAATCTCTCCCGCCATCGTCTACTCCCTGTCGCGCGACCCGTGACGGGCGCGCCTTCTTGATCTCGTTGGTCAAACGCTTTCGCCGGCCGGCCTTCTCGGCCGCCGTCGTCGTGGCAGCGGGATCCCGCGCCAACGGGCCGGATTKTTATGATTGTCAGACAAGCTGTCAAGCATAACATTTGGGGTCGACAGTTTGCCGCGGATCGTCATATGGTCCGGGAAAACGAGGAAGACGCCCCGCGTGCCGCAAGCTTCAATTCCGAGTGTGAGCAAGACGCTCGCCGATTTCGTCGCGTCCTCGTCGTGGGCGGACGTGGAGGCGCAGAGCCCTGAGGCGAAGCGATCGATCCTCAATTTCTTTGCGACCGCGCTCGGCTCCGCACGCGATCCGGTGGTCACGGCCGCGATGCGCACGCTGTCGCCGTTTAGCGGCGCCGCGACATCGACAATCATCGGCCATTCGCAGTCCATGGACGCGCTGTGCGCGTCGTTTCTCAATGCCATCTCGGCGAATCTGCTCGACTTCGACGACACGCATCCTGAAACGATCATCCATCCGGCCGCGCCGGTCGCCGCGCCGATATTGGCGCTGGCAGAGACGCGCAAGCTGACGGGGCGCGCGGTGCTGACCGCGTTTATCCTTGGCGTGGATGTGGAGTGCCGCATCGGCAATGCAGTCTCGCCGCGTCATTATGCCCGCGGCTGGCACATCACCTCGACCTGCGGGATTTTTGGCGCTGCGGCGGCGTGCGCGAAGCTGTTGGGCCTGCCCGCGGAAGGGATTGCGAACGCGATCGGACTTGCGGCGAGCCAGTCGGCCGGCAATGTCGAGAATCTGCCAAGCGCCGCCAAGAATGTCAGCGTCGGCAATGCCGCACGTAACGGGTTGTTCGCCGCGCTGCTCGCGCAGCAGGGCTATGAGGCTGCGCCCCACGCCATCGAAGGTCCGCTCGGCTGGGCGCGTACCATGGGGGATGAGCCGGATCTCGCCCGCATGCTCGATGGCCTCGGAAAGACCTGGGAGATCGCGAAGAGCACCTACAAGCCCTATCCCGCCGGCATCGTGTTCCATTCGGTCATCGACGCCTGCCTGCTGTTGCGCGAACGAATTGGACGACGCGTTGACCGGATCGAGTCGGTGACAGTGCAGGGCTCGGCACTGCTGCTCGCGCGCGGTGATCGCCCCGTGAACAACGAGCGCGATGCGCGCGTCAGCATCCATCATTGCGTGGCTTGCGGACTGTTGCTCGGCGCGGCCGGTGTGGCCGAGTTCGCGCAGGAGACCGTGGTCCGGCCCGATATCGTGCGGCTGCGGCAGAAGGTGAGGGCGGAGCTTGATGCTCAGATGCCCGACGGCGCTGCGCGCGTCACCTTGCGCCTGTCGTCTGGTGAAATTCTCACAGAGACCGTGACTTCGCCGCGCGGCAGCCGGGCTGCGCCGCTTACAGACGGCGATCTCGAGGCCAAGCTGCGCGAAGGCGTGCGGACCGATCGAAGTGACTGGGACGCGGACCGCGTCATCGACGCAGTCTGGCGGCTCGACGCGGCGGATGACGTCGGCGCGCTGCTGCAATCACTGCGGCCGCCATCGGCGTCGCGCCAAACAATTTCCAACTAGAATCTCTCAAGACCGGAAAGGGACGATCATGAGCAAGACCGAACTGTTCGAAAAGGGCCTCAAGGTTCGTAAAGAGGTGCTGGGCGAGGACTACGTCAACAAGTCGATCGCCGGTGCCGACGAGTTCACGCGCACGATGGCGGAGTGGTCGACCGAATTCTGCTGGGGCGCGCTGTGGACGCGGCCCGGCGTCGACCGCCGCACGCGCTCGATCGTCAATCTGGCGATGCTGGGCGCACTGAACCGCCCGCACGAACTGAAGCTGCACGTCAAGGGCGCCCTGAAGAACGGGCTGACCAAGGAGGAGATCAAGGAGATCCTGCTCCAGGTCGCGGTCTATTGCGGCGTGCCCGCCGGCATCGACGCCTTCCGCAACGCGCGCGAGGCCTTCAACGAGGTCGACGCGGGGTCCTGAGTCCGCTTGATTGGAAGCCCCATGGCTGACCCGGAATACGAGCTCTTCGCCATCCGCTATGCAACGCGGGATGCCCAGCGGAGCGAGCACTTCATCGGCGGCGACCCGCATGACGGACCGATGCCGATGGACTATTTCATGTGGCTGGCGAAGGGAGAGGGGCGTACCTTCGTCATCGACACCGGGTTCAACGCCGAAATCGCAAAGCAGCGCAGGCGAACATTCCTGCGCTGCCCGGTGGAGACGCTTGCCGCGTTCGATATCGACGTGGCCGACGTCAAGGATGTGATCCTCACGCATCTGCACTACGACCACGCCGGCAATTTCGACCGGTTTCCGAATGCGCGGTTTCATCTTCAGGAGCGCGAGCTCGCATACGCCACCGGGCGCTATATGCAGTATCCGAGGCTGTCGCATTCCTTCGAGGTCGAGGACGTCTGCGGGATCGTGCGGCTGAGCTATGCGCGCCGGGTGCTGTTCTACGACGGCGACGCCGAGATCGCGCCCGGACTGACGGTCCACGCGGCCGGCGGACATTCAGCCGGTCTTCAGTTCGTCCGCGTCAACACGCGCCGCGGCCCGGTCGTGCTCGCCTCCGACGTCAGTCATTTCTACGAGAACATTATGAGCGAGCGTCCGTTCACGACAGCATTTCATGTCGGTGACATGCTGGTGGGCTTTGACAAGCTGCGAGCCGCGGCGCCGGACGCGGACCATATCGTTCCCGGCCATGATCCGCTCGTCATGAAGCTCTACCCGGCGCCAGGCCCGGATTTGAAGGGTGTAGCGGTTCGTCTCGACGTGGCGCCATCCAGGGCCGTGCATTCCCAGGACGTTGGGCAAGGCGTAGCGTAACCTAGGCTAGAAAAAATCGATTTTCGATTTTCTGTTGACCCGCGGCCGCCGCCTTGCAATCATCCGACCATGGGTCCGCTTCAGTTCCAGTTGTCCGGAAGCCCCGGGGATGGTCCGCGCAGCCTGACGTCGGCGCTGCACGAACGTTTGCGCGCCGACATCCTGGCGACGCGGCTGCCTCCGGGCCAGAAGCTGCATATCGCGGGGCTCGCCAAACAGTTTTCCGTGAGCCTCGCCGCCGTGCGCGAGGCGCTGTCGCGACTTGTCGCGGACGGGCTCGTGCAGGCGTCGGACCAGCGTGGCTTTCGCGTGAGCCCGGTGTCGCTCGCCGATCTTGCCGACGTGACGCAGACCCGCATCGACATCGAGGGGCTTGCGCTCCGTCGCTCGATCGAGCGGGGCGATGAGGCCTGGCTCGCATCGGTGAAATCCGCCTGGGCGAATTTGAAGGCCGTTCCCCATCGTTATCCCGACGATCCGACCGTGCACTACGAGGAGTGGGTGATCCGTCACCGCATCTTCCATCGTGCGCTGGTCAACGCGTGCGGCTCGCCATGGCTGCTCGGCTTCCGCGACGTGCTGCACGAGCAGAGCGAGCGTTATCGCCGCCTCTCGATCCGGCGAGAGGCCGGTGGCAAGCCACGCAACGTCGAAGCCGAACACAAGGCGATCGTCGCCGCCGTGATCAGGCGCGATGCGGATGCGGCAGTTCGCGCCTTGTCAAAGCACTTCGGCACCACCAAAGAATTCGTCGAGCTCGCCGCCTCTCGCATTGCGGAGGTGAGCCGTACGACCTGACGTCCGGAAAATTCCGGCACACAAAAAACAGAGACCGGGAGGAAACCAATAATGAAGATCAATCACGCGTTGATGTCGCTGATCGCCGCCGCAATTCTGGCGGGGCCTGCGAGCGCCGCCGACACCATCCGCGTCGGCCTGCCGACGAAAACCTATTGGCCGACGACGATTGCCGAGACGGCGGTGCGGCAGAAACTGTTCGAGAAGGAAGGCATCCAGGCGGAGTTGACGATCTACCGCAGCGGCGCGGAGACGTTCGAAGGCATGGCTGCGGGCGCGGCCGACATCATTCTCGATCCGCCGTCGCTGGTCTCCGCCGGACGCAAGAAGGGTGTCATGTCGCGGATCGTCGCCAATGCCGCGATGGGCAATTTCGGCTGGCAATTGATGGTCCCGACCAAGTCGACGCTCGACGTCAAGGACCTCAACGGCAAGAAGGTGGCGATCACCGCGGCCGGCTCCGGCTCCGACCTGCTCGCGCTGTGGACCATCCAGGACAAGAAGATCGATTTTACGCGCGTTCCCGTCGGCGGCGGTGGCTTGGTGCCGAACCTGCTGGCCGGAAATGTCGAGGCGGCCGTGGTCTATTCGCCTCTGAGCTTCCAGATATCGAAGTCCGGCGAGGCGAAGCCCATCCTCGATTACGCGACCGCGGTCCCGCCGAACCTCACTGCGGGCTGGATCGTGCTCGACAAATTCGCCGAGGCCAAGCCCCAGATGGTGCAGAAGGCGGTGAACGCCCTCTATGGTGCGGTCGCGTTCATGCGCGCCAACCGCGACGTCACCGTCAAGCTGATCGCTGAGCTCTATGAAATGCCGCCGGAGATCGCGGGCCTTGAGTACGACAACACGATCATGAAGCTCGAGACCAGCGGCGACATGGGCGCGGCCGACGTCAATGCGGCCGTGCAGCTCTCGCTCGACCTCGCCAAGCTCGGCGGGCTCAAGGACATCGTGCCGGTCGAGGACGTGATCTCGGCCAAGTTCAAGCCCGTCCCGACCAAGCCGTAACGATGCAAAGCACGTTCGTCATCAACCTTGCGCGGATCGCGATCATCATCGCGGTCCTGGCGCTGTGGGAGGTGCTGTCGCGCACCGGCATCGTCAATCCGCGCCTGCTGCCGTCGGCGTCCGACACGTTTGCAACGCTCGGCGATCTCCTGCAGCGCGCGGCGGTGCAGAAGGATTTGATGGTGACCGCGACCGAGGTGCTGGCCGCGTTCGCGCTGGCCGTGCCGTTCGGTGCGGTGATCGGCTTCCTGGTCGCGGAGAACCGCTACTTTGCGGACGTGGCCAAGCCGCTTTTGTTCTTTGCCTTCAGCATCCCGAAGTCGATCTTCCTGCCGATGTTCATCCTGGTGTTCGGCGTCGGCTTTGCCCAGAAGGTGGGATTCGGTTTCTTTTCGACGATCTTCATCGTGATCATGTCGACCACCACGGCGGTGGAATCGGTCAAGGTCGAGCATCTGACAGTGGCGCGTTCATACGGCGCCACGCCGATGCAGACTGCGTTCCGGGTCTATCTGCCGAGCATGCTGCCGGTGCTGCTGGAGGCCTTGCGGATCTCCATGATCTTCAACCTCACCGGCGTGATTTTGGCCGAAATGTACGCCTCGCGTGACGGCATCGGTCACCAGATCGCGACCTGGGGCGAGAACTTCCAGATGAAGCAGCTCCTCGCCGGCGTCGTGATGGTCGCCGCGATCGCCATGACCTTCAACGAACTTGTCAGATGGGTGGAAACGCGATGCAGCCATTGGCGAACGTGACCCCGTTGAAGCCCGCCGCGCGGGCCGGCGCGATCGAGGTGAAGAACGTCGGTCAGGTCTTCAAGACCCGGTCGCAGGACGTCGTCGCGCTGGAGGGCGTCTCGCTCGAGGTCAAGCCCGRCCGCTTCGTCGTCCTGGTCGGCCCGAGCGGCTGCGGCAAGTCGACCCTTTTGATGATGATGGCGGGCCTGCGCCAGCAGACCTCCGGCACGATCACCATCAGCGGCGCGCCGATCCTTCAGCCCGACCCCGACAGGGTCGGCGTGGTGTTCCAGGAAGCGAGCTTGTTCCCGTGGCTGACGGCGGAGGACAATGTCGAGTTTCCGCTGGCGCTGCGGGGCGTGCCCAAGGCCGAGCGCCGCGCCAAGGCGCAGGACGCGCTCAAGCTGGTCGGCCTCGACGGCTTCGGCAGGCGTCATCCCCACGAATTGTCCGGCGGCATGAAGCAGCGCGTCTCGATCGCGCGCGGGCTGGTGCAGGACCCGCCAGTGCTGCTGATGGACGAGCCGTTCGCCGCCCTCGACGAGCAGACGCGCATGACCATGGGCGACGAGCTGCTGCGGATCTGGGCTGCGACCGGCAAGACGGTCGTTTTCGTCACGCACAGCCTCACCGAAGCCGTCTATCTCGCCGACGAGGTGATCGTGATGTCGGCGCGGCCCGGCCGCATCGTCGACCATCTCCAGGTCCAGCTGCCACGGCCCCGCACCTACGAGATGCTGAGCGGCGACGCCTTTGGCGCGCTGCGCGACCGCATCTGGCGGCACATCCGCAAATCGGCGTGAGGCGGAGATGAGCGCCAAAACGCTGCGATATCTGATCGTGATCGGCCTGATCGCGCTGTGGGAACTGTTGCCGCGCACCGGTCTCATTCCCGAGCTGTTCCTGCCGTCGCTGTCGTCGACGCTGATCGCCGGATGGACCGATGCCGCCGAATACGGTCATGCGCTCGCGGTGACGCTCTACGAGGTCGTAATCTCCATGGCATTCGCTTGCGGTGGCGGCATCCTGCTCGGTGCCATCGTCGGCAGCCTGCCGCGTCCGCGCGTCCTGATCATGCCGATGGTGTCGAGCCTGTATGCGGTGCCGCTCGTGATCCTCTATCCCGTCTTCACGGTGTGGCTCGGCATTGGCTCGGAGTCCAAGATCGCGTTCGCCTCGATCTATGGCTTCCTGCCGACGATGCTCGCCACCGCCGCCGGCATCCAGACCATCGACCCGCAGCTCCTGCTCGCGGCACGCAGCATGGGCGCCACGCTGAGCCAGCGGCTGGTGCGAGTCATCATCCCCGCCGCGATCCCGACCGTGCTGTCGGGCCTACGTGTCGGCGGCGCGCTGGTGATCGTCGGCGTCGTCGTCTCGGAGATGCTGATCTCGTCGGCCGGCATCGGCTATCTGATCTCGCGCTATCGGACAATTCTCGACAGTCCGCACGTGTTCGCGGGCGTGCTGCTCGTGCTGTTCCTCGCTATCGCCTTCAACGCCGCGATCCGCTGGATCGAGCGCAAGGCGGCGATCTGGCAGACCGGCACGCGCGCCGGTCAGGCCAATGACGAGATCGCGTCGGGCGCGATGCAGCCGGCGACCTGAGGTACCAGTGTGTACGATTTGACCCTGACATTCGACAACGGCCCCGATCCTGATGTGACGCCGCGTGTGCTCGACATTCTCGCCGAGCGCGGCATCAAGACCACCTTCTTCGTCATCGGCGAGAAGCTCGCTGATCCCGCGCGGCGCGGCCTTGCGGCGCGTGCGCACGGGGAGGGGCACTGGATCGGCAATCACACGTTTACGCACACCATTCCGCTCGGTGAGCAGGCGGATCGCTGGACGGCAGAGAACGAAATCGGGCGCACGCAGTCTGCGATCTCCGATCTCGCGCATCCCCAGCGCTGGTTCCGGCCGTTCGGCGGCGGCGGCAATCTTGATGCGCGGCTGTTGAAATCCTCCGTCGTGGACTATCTCGCCCGCAACAAGCACAGCTGCGTGCTCTGGAATGCAATCCCGCGCGATTGGGACGACCCCGAGGGCTGGACCGAGCGCGCACTCGACCAGTGCAGCCGGCAGCCCTGGACGCTGATGGTGCTGCACGATCTTCCGACTGGCGCGATGAACCATCTCGAGCGTTTCCTCGACGCTGCCGAGGCGGCCGGCGCCCGCTTCCGCAAGGACTTCCCGCCGCAATGCGTTCCGATCCGCAACGGCGAGATCGCGCTTCCGATCAACGACTATGTTTCCTCCATCGAAGAGAGTGTTTGACTGATGAAAGTTGCAAGCTTCACGATCGCCGGCACCGCGAGCTATGGCATCGTCACCGACAAGGGCGTCATCGATGCCGGCAAGCGCCTGAAGGCCTATCCGACGCTGAAGGCGCTGCTGGCGAAGGGATCGCTCGACGAGCTCAAGAAATTCGCCGGCGAGAAGCCCGATTACGCGCTGCAGGATGTCGCGCTGCTGCCGACGGTACCCGATCCCGACAAGATCTTCTGCATCRGCGTCAACTACGCCACGCATCTGGTCGAGAGCGGCCATCCGACGCCGGCGCATCCGATGATCTTCACCCGCTTCGCCAACAGCCAGGTCGGCCATGGCCAGCCGATGATCCGGCCGCTGGAATCGGAGCGTTTCGATTATGAGGGCGAGATGGCCGTCATCATCGGCAAGGCCGGCCGCCGCATCTCACGCGATGCCGCGCTCAGCCATGTCGCCGGCTATGCCTGCTACAATGACGGCAGCATCCGTGACTGGCAGCGCCACACCTCGCAATTCGCGCCGGGCAAGAATTTTGCCGGCACCGGCGGCTTCGGGCCCTGGATGGTCACAACCGACGAATTGACCGACGTGACCAAGCAGACGCTGATCACCCGGCTCAACGGTGTCGAGGTGCAGAAGGCCCCGATCTCCGATCTCGTTTTCGACGTGCAGGCCTTGATTGCTTACTGCTCGACGTTCACCGAGCTTGCGCCCGGCGATGTCATCGTCACAGGCACGACCGGCGGCGTCGGCGCCTATCGCACGCCGCCGCTGTGGATGAAGGGCGGCGACGTCGTGGAGATCGAGATCTCCGGCATCGGCATCCTGCGCAACCCCGTCAAGGACGAGGGATCGGCCACGGCGACGCGCGCGGCCTGAGAGCCGCGCTCTATAACAATAAGAAGGAGAATCCCGTGCCCATGCCAACGCACATCTTGCCGACCACGGTGGTCGGCAGCTACCCGCAGCCGGAATGGCTGGTGAATCGCGCCATGCTGTCGAAGGTGGTGCCGCGCACGCGCCTGCACGACATGTGGCGGTTGCCGGCGGAGCATCTGGAGGAGGCGCAGGACGATGCGACCATCGTCGCGATCCGCGACATGGAGCGCGCCGGCGTCGACATCGTGACCGACGGCGAAATCCGCCGCGAGAGCTACTCCAACCGCTTCGCCACCGCGCTCGACGGCATCGACGGGGACAATCCCGCGATGATCGTGGCGCGCACCGGCAACACCCAGACCCCGGTGCCGCGCGTCGTGGGTCCCGTGAAGCGCAAGGGACCGGTCGAGCTGCACGACATGCAGTTCCTGCGCAAGAACACCGATCGCGCCGCCAAGATCACGCTGCCGGGCCCGTTCACCATGAGCCAGCAGGCCAAGAACGAGTTCTACAAGGACGAGGAGGAGCTCGCGATGGCCCTGGCCGAGGCCGTCAATGCCGAGGCGCTCGATCTGCAAAAGGCAGGTGCGGATGTGATCCAGCTCGACGAGCCCTGGGTGCGCAACAATCCGGACCTCGCCAAGCGCTATGCGGTTAAGGCAATTAACCGCGCGCTGCAGGGCATCACGGTGCCGACCGTCGTGCATCTCTGCTTCGGCTATGCCGCGGTCGTGCCGGGCTCGAACAAGCCGGCCGGCTATTCCTTCCTCGCCGAGCTCGACGACACCATTGCCGACCAGATCTCGATCGAGGCCGCGCAACCGAAGCTCGACCTCGGCGTGCTCAAGGACCTGTCGTCGAAGAAGATCATGCTCGGCGTGCTCGACCTCGCGGATCCCGCGATCGAGAGCGTCGACACTGTTGCCGCCCGTATCCGCAACGGCCTGAAATACGTCTCGCCGGACCGCCTGGTCCCGGCGCCCGATTGCGGCATGAAGTACATGCCGCGCGCAACCGCGTTCGGAAAGCTGAAGGCGATGTGCGATGCGGCGGCCATGGTCCGGCGGGAGATCGGCTGAACAAAGCTGGGCCGGCGAGGATGGTTCGTTCGCCGGCCATCGCCTGGCCATGGCCAGACTGGTCGAAATCTGCGCGGGCGTCGGCTCAAAGGCCAGTTTCACCGCGTTGAACATTCGTCCTCATTGGCGAGGACGACATCGCCGCGGAGGTGCGGCCGCCGTTCAAGCCGACAGGAATTTGGTTAGAAGCTCCGTTGTGTCGGTGGGGTTTTCCTCAGGAAAGAAGTGACCGCCCTTGACGGCCCGACCTTGTACGTTGTCGGCCCACTTCTTCCAAATTCCCAATGCGCCGCCATTCTGCTCGTAGAATGTATCGAGCGGCCCGCCGGAGGCCCAGAGGTGCAGCATAGGGCACTTAATGCGCCGCCCTTCCTTCTGGTCCGCCTTGTCATGCTCGATATCCAGGGTTGCGGCCGCGCGGTACTCTTCGCAGATCGCATGCACCCGAGCCGGATCGCGATAGGTTTCGGTGTATTCCGCTTTCACTTCGGGGCCGAATGAGCCCTGGCCGAAGGCATTGTCGAATACCGCGTCCGGCGCACCGATCAGGTATTTTTCCGGAAGCGGTGCTTTCTGCGAGAGTAGACTCCATGGCCAGTAGGTCATGGCGAACTTTGCGTCGGCGTGGCCCCAGGCTTCCGAGATCGGCAGCACGTCAAACACTGCGAGACGCTGCACCTTCTCCGGGTGATCGAGCGCAAGGCGGTAGGAAACGCGACCGCCGCGATCGTGTCCAACCAGATCGAATTTGGAAAAGCCAAGCTTATCCATCACGGCGACAAGCTCATTCGCCATCGCCCGCTTTGTATAGGGATAGTGATCCTCCGTGGATGCGGGAACGCCGCTGCGGCCATATCCACGAAGATCGACGCAGATGACCGTGCGATTACCGGCGAGGCGCGGCGCGACATGACGCCACATCAGGCTGGTTCGAGGAAATCCATGGACCATGAGCAGTGGCGATCCGCTCCCGTAGCGCCTGATGAAAATGGTGTTGTCATCGGTCTTGATCTCCTTTGTCTCGAAGAGATCGGAAGCGTTCGAGGTGGAGTTGTTTGGGGATTGGCCGGCCGCGCGTCGCGGTAGAAGCGACAGTGATAGAGCGGCGCTCGATGCAGCGGTCATCACCTGGACGAAGGTGCGGCGCTTGATCTTTGTCTTTTCTGTCATCCCTGAGGTCCTTCGAGGTTCGCGCGATGCTCCTGGCAAACGCCCCCTCAATGACGACGCGGTGAGACATGTTAGCACCTCCGTGAAAACGCGCTTTCGCAGGATTAGCGTCTCTGAACCGTTCGTGCTGATGATTTCGGTCATCCGGCTGGCGCGATGGGGCAGAGGCGGGGAGCAGTCGGGAAGTGATCGCTGGAATGATCCTCCGCCTGTAACCAATTTGGTCGCGTCGCCGAATGGCGGGAGGTCAGGGTAGGCGGAGGTGCGTCAACGCAAGCCGCCAGAGCAATGGAGGATCCATGTCCGACGAAATCAACCACGATCGCCGGCGTTTCGTTGGTGCTGCGGCAACGACAGTTGCTGCAGCACAATTCGGCGTGATCGCGCCCGCGGTTGCAAATGCCCGAGTGAGCAAGAAGGTCGTCCGCGACGTCAATGGAAGATCGGAAGCGGCGGGGATGGACGCCACCGTCGTTCTCGTCCACGGCGGCTGGGCCGACGGTTCAAGCTGGGCGCACGTCATCACGCTGCTGCAGTCCGAGGGATTGAAGACGATGGCGGCGCCGATTCCGCTCACTTCGCTATCGGATGATGTCGCGGCGCTTGAACGCGCGCTGGAGCGGACCGACGGACCGGTTGTCCTTGTCGCGCATGCCTATGCCGGCGCCGTCATAGGTGCGGTCACGCAGGAGAGAGTGCGGTCGCTGGTCTTCATTTCGGCTCTCTCTCCCGACGAAGGCGAAACAGTCGCGCAAGTGTTCTATCGCGACAAGCCGTCGCCGGAGGCGCCGAAACTCACCCCCGACAGTCATGGTTTCCTCTGGATGCCGAACGACCGGTTTGGCGCAGCCTGGTGCCAGCATGCCCGACCTGAGCAGGCTGCGCTCCTTGCTGCGATCCAGCGTCCCATTGCCGTCGCGGCAATCCAGGAAAAGGCGCCGAAAGCGGCATGGAAGGCAAAGCCGTCGTGGTACTTGGTCGCCGAGGAGGATCGAATGATCAATCCGGCGACACAGCTATTCCTGGCACGACGGATGGGTGCGCAGGTTCGCTCCGAGAAAGTCGATCATGCATCGCCGATCACCGCGCCGAAGCTGGTCGCCGGAATGATACGCGAGGCCGTCGCCAACGCAGGTCCGAACGCCACGCAGCAACACGGCTGAACTGTCGCTATCGGCGCGATATGGTTGAACGTGCCATTGGCATCTTTTCCAATAGGCTTCGCGACCTCGGCTTGTGCAAACAACTGGACGGAGTCACCAGCTGACTCTTAATCAGCGGGTCCCAGGTTCGAGCCCTGGTGCGCCCACCATATAAATCAAGACCTTAGCAAGAGAAACCGTTTGAGAAGGCCGAACTAAAACGGTTTTTCAAACGGTGTTTTTGACGGCCGGGTAGCGAGCCCACTCTCGGCATTGTGATGTGTTCTCCTTGTCTCGTCGGAGGCCAACGGCGTCTCGATGGCTGCCCGACAGAACTGCTTCCTCACGTGTATCTGGGTCAGAGCTGCCCGACATGGCCGGCATCTTCCCACTTCTGTTCAATGTCATCGGCGACGCATTGGGGCAGCTGCGCTGCGCTCCCATCGAAATAGTGCTCGAAGTCGACGTGGACCCTCATGTTGTCCGGCCGGTAGGCTGCGATGCGATCGTAGAGAAGAACGGACGCCGCCTCGAAACGCCGATAGACCGATTTGTGCATCGGTGATCTCGATTCTTCCGTCTCGGGATCAATCGGCAGCTCACGAACTCCGGCCTTGAGGAAGCCTCCCGCCTGCTCATTGTGCTGGGGACCCGCGGCATTGGGCGACAGCCGTAGCACACTGCCGTCGTGTTTCAGGCCGCCCGGAATGAGCGAAGCTCCGGCGAGCAACCAATTGAGCGCGACGTCTGAGAGCCGAGCCTCGTTCTCGATATAGCCGCCGCCGACATCGGCGTGCACGCCCGGAAACCAGACCTGCTCGAAGTAAAGATTGCCGTGCGCGTCTCGTTTGTCCTGCTTCTCGGCCGTGGGCGACCAGCCGACGCGCTTGAAATCGGCGCGGTTCTCGTCGATCGAGATCGCATGTTTGGCGTAGCCCACGTTGGGATTGAGGGTCGTGTCGTAGAATTTGTGCTTCGGCGGAGCGAGATGCACGGTCTGAAGGCGCTTCCAGAATCCATAGCCGGGCAAGGATGGCGCGATCTTCAGATAGTTCATGAGAAAAACAATCAGCACTGTGGCGATGCCGAGGTAGCTCAGAATCCAGGCCACCCATCCGGCCCATGGAAAGACCGGCTGAAGGAAGCCACCGAGCCAGTGCAAACCGATCAGGAGCGCACTGCCAGCGGTCACGAGCACCGCGCCCAGATATTTGTGGCCGAGGGCGGCGACGGTATCGAACACGCCGATGAAGTAGGGAAAAACGTTAGCGTGCTCGGCGCCGTTGACGGTGGTTGTACTGCCGTACTGCTGTTTAAATTGTGCAGCGATTGCATCTCGAGTCTCCAGCAGGAACCGACGGTATCTTGCGGGAGTAGGATGGACAGAATTGATAGACATCCTTGACCGCATGCTCGGCCAGCTTGTGGATGCTCTTTGGATCGCGGCGCAAGGGCGAGCCATCGGGCATATGGCGAGGGACGCCGCAATAAGTCATGACCCCTGCCACCGATCGGACCGTGTAGGCGCCCCGGCTGAAACCGATCAGGAAGATCCGATCGCCTTCCTCATACAGGGCGATGATAGCGGCGTAGCAATCGACAATGTTCCGAGTGATCCCGAGGCCCGTCGCCATGCTGGCGAGATTGTACAGCCATCGCATCCAGCCAATCTTGAAATGACCGCCATCAGACGCAGAACCGAGACCGGCATCGTAGAAGGCGACCTGTTCGGATGGTTCGACCTTCGTGTCCGGGCCGACGCGGCAGGCGCGGTAGAGCTTGTAAACGTTTGTCCGCGCTTCGTCGAAATTGATGCCGCCGGCCTGACCTGTGCCGTCGGAAAAGATCACAATGTTCTTCGGCATTCACACCATCCCTCAAAAGTGCGCCAAAAGCCAATCTATATCACAGATTGAAGCCCAACTCTGAGCTGGCCCACTTGCTGACAGCGCGCCCGGACCAGGGTTCAGAGTCAACTGATCGAGAGTTGCGCCTCAATGCGGCTGTGCTAGTACGCCCACTCTCGAATCGAGGAGCTAAAAGTGGCGAAGAACGCAAAGAAGACGGCTACAAAGAAGAAAACTGTGCGCCGTGAATACACAAAGGCGGACGTGAAAGAGCTGCGTGCTCATTCGAAAGCAAAGACGCCCGTTGCAAAAATCGCGAAGCTCACAAAGCGCTCCGAAGGCTCACTCCGCCAAAAGGCACTCAAGCTTGGAATCCGACTCGGTCACCAGCGCTAAAGGCGGCATTATGGCGCTCCTCAATAGAGTGTTCTCCACCAGAACGTTGTTGCAAATCATCTGCGTTCTCGTTGCTGTCGTCGCAATGAAGTTGTTGAGCGCTCACTATGATTTCAGCTGGGCAGCCGCAGTTGGCGGTTGACTAAAAGAACGCCCTGGAAGGCTGAGCAGAAAAAGCCCGTCTAGTGGCGAAGCTATCACGCGGCGGTCGAGCGTTCGAAGTAATGGCGGCTTCAAAGCCGCAGGGTTAAAGAGGCTAGTCAAATCGAGGGCGAACGATCTCCCGACGTTTGCGGCACGCCTTCAACCAGCAACCAGACCGTTATGAGCCGCAGAATATCGATCGCCTTCGTTGATTTTTCTGCTTTTTCGTTCGGAGGGATCGCGTTCGTGGCGTTTCGCTAGCGCTGTTTCTGGTGCGAAATTGGTGCGGTCTAATCTCGACCTTCGTTCTGTGGAACAGGAGGTCGGTGGTTCGAGCCCACCCAACTGTACCACTGTTGCGGATAACTCCGCTTTCTCAGCATCTTATTGATAGACCTGACCTATTTTGCGCCGCCTAAAATACAAAAGGCGCTACAAATGGCGTTGCGGATGTGGCTGTCATTGGGCGTCTTCCCGTATTGCCGTGCTGAGCAGTCGTCACGAACTTCGTGCCAGCATCAGCTTGATCGCGGTTGGCGCGTACGGCTTGCCCATCTTTGTGGTGTGTCCAGCTTCGGCAAGGGCGGCCGAGATTTCTCTTAGGGAGCGTTTGCCTCCCTTGGGCCTCGCACGTGCCAGCCTGCGCGCAAGCTCAACGGTCTCTGGCCGCTCCTCGCCAATCGACTTTCGCCCTTCGACTTTGACACCTGTGCGCCGCTTACGATCCCGGGCACCCTTTAGTTTTACCACCAGCATCGCCTTCTCAAACTCAGAGATAGCGCCGAGAACCTGCCTGATCAGACGAGCGGTCGGGGTGTCGTCCAGGAATGACGTTGGACTATTTGCGGCGATCAGATCGATGCCCCGCGCCTTGAGCATCGCGAACCCTACCTCTTGAACCATGAGGTCCCGAGCGAAGCAGTTATCTTCCACACCCACGAGACCCTGTGGCCCACCCAGGACGGGCCGTATTCAAGTAGGCCCAACGGCCCCAAGCGATTAATAATTTGCCGCGCGTGTCTGGCGCTGCTTCCATCGCAGGATCTCCCGATGCCGATACACTACTGGCGGGAGCAGCAAGCCGATAAATCGTCGCCGCCCTTGAGAGACCAAGTTGGCCGGGAGGCTTGCAAGTAATCCCGACATCACGGCGTTGGCTTGGCGAAGCTGGCAGATGACCTACCCGCACTAAGGGAAAGGGATAAAAGAGCCTCCATGAAGCCCGTTTGCCCTCAGGTGCCCCTGTGAGCGCGTGAAAATCCTTCGCGTTCCTACAAGCTACCCGAGCGGCCCGCACTGTGCGGCTCTCCTGCGGCTCCCTCAGCTTCACCGCAGCGAGATGTAAACGGTTTTTTGCGGGGACCGACGTGAGGCTTGGTGTTCCTAGGGTGCTCGGGTCCTGCGCACTGTGGGCGCCTTGGGGACTACCACACCAGCCGTGCGTGCGAAGCGGACGTCGCAGTGGCCTGCGCTACGACCGAGTTGGACCGACACGGGACATTAGCCTTCTGGTACGCCGGCGAGGCGCAAGCCTACACACAGCCGCTCGAGCCCAGCAACGAAAGTCGGATTGTAGCTTGATTGGCCGGTGAGCACGCGACGGATGGTGAAGCCTGGATCGAGCGCTAGCCCCGCCTTTGCAGCGTTTCGCGCCTCATCCCGTGCGCCGAGCAAACCCGAGGCAGCGGCGAACCAAAAATGGGCGAGAGGATACGTGCGATTGGCCTCAATGCTTCGTCGTAACCAATCGGCGGCTTCTGCATCCGCACCGAGCTGTAGCTTGGCTGCGCCCACAAAAAACATCCACCTGAAGGCAGAGACATCGCGAGGGGAGAGACGGAGAGCCTCGACTATGTGGCCTTCGGTCTCGGCAGCGCGACCCATAAAGTACTTGGCTAAACCGATATTGGCATGAGCTTCAGCCAAATTGCGATCAAGCGCTAATGCCCGCTCGCATTCAGCAATCCCCTGAGCCGCGCGGTTTGTTAAAGTATAGGCGATACCCAAGACCAAGTGGGCCGTCGCATTGTTCGGAGCTAGTGAAAGAGCTTTGATCGCAGTAGCTTCGGCTGTCGCAAGCCGTGCCAACCGGTCGTCCGTTAACCGGGAGGAACCCATTGTCAGATCGACGATGGCCGTGCCGACGAGCGCTCCAACACTTTGGGGCTCGATTGCCAAAGCACGTTCGAAAAAGCCGCGCGCCTGGGTCATGTGCTCAGGGGTCGGCTCCTTGTTTAGCGCGGCAAAACCTTGAAAGACTAGGTCCAGTGCACTGGGATGCTGTGAGCGTTCCGCTCGTCGTGCCTCGGCTGCAACGAGTTGGGCGCCCAATGTGTTGGCGAGCCTCGATGAGATTTCGTCCTGCAAATCGAAAAGGTCGGCGACGGGCTTTTCGAAACGCTCGGCCCAAAGATGTTTGCCGCTTTCCGCATCGATCAGCTGCACGTTCACCCGAAGCCGGTTGCCACCACGCTGCACCGAGCCCTCGAGCACGTAGCGGACGTTCAATTCGCGGCCAACTTGCCGTACGTCGATTGGTTTTCCCTTATACGAGAACGCGCTGTTCCTCGCGATTACGAAGGAGCCACCGATGCGCGACAGGTCCGTGGTCAGGCTCTCGGTCACGCCATCGACGAAGTAATTTTGCTCCGGATCACCGCTGAGATTGGCGAACGGGAGCACTACAATGGAAAGATGAGCGGCCGGATGGAGATGAGCGCCTGGGTCCATCTCTCCACGCCAGTACCAAGCCACACCACTGACCGCCATCAGCAGGACGACAACAGCCGCCACCATGCGGGTGATGCGCCATTTTTGGCCTGCTGTTACGGCGTGTAATGTCGTATCGGCATGACCAGAGAGTGTCCCCGCGCCCAATCCATCCCGGATGACGGAATAGGCCCGTACCGGACGTGCGATATTCTTGAGGCTACGCTCGCCCAGATCGCTGAACTCGACCGCGACCTTGCCGCGTACCTGATCATAGGCGGAAGATGAGATGGAGATGCCGCCCGGTTCCGCGATGCCCTCGAGCCGAGCCGCGATATTGACGCCGTCACCAAAGATGTCATGAGCCTCTACGATTACGTCGCCGATATTAATGCCCACACGGAAAGCAATGCGCCTGTCTTCCACCTCACCGATTGTAAGTTCCTTGATGCGGGCCTGGAACTGTAAAGCAGCTCGGACCGCTTCGACAGCGCTCGGAAACTCCGCCAAGAACCCGTCGCCTGTATTTTTCACGACGTGGCCCCCGTGGTCCGCGATTGCTGGCTCTACAGCGTCCGCTAGAAGCGCGGCCAGTTTGGCGTGCGTAGCCTCTTCGTCATTGTGCATGAGCCGCGAATAGCCAGCCACGTCGGCGGCCAAAATCGCCGACAACCTACGCACGACCCGACCTCGCGGTTCCTGCACCATGGCTCGCAGTCCAACCCATAGATACTGTACGACGGATCGGCTGAGAAATCCCGAGGTTCGTATAGCACTGCTTCAGCCGTTCCAGCAGCCGGGCTAAAGTCCGTAATTGGGCCGATTGTGTTGCAAAAGTCGAAAGTTGCAGGGCTCAAGATTTTTCGCGAAAACACTAAGCAGCGAGCGATCGCTGATTCGTATGACCTCAATCGCGCTACCGAAGTCGCCTGTGAATTTTGCGTGAGGCCGTGAGGTCCCT
>NZ_JBFRFR010000040.1:0-80352 GCF_052114925.1 Bradyrhizobium sp. 2TAF36
GCACATACATGTCCTGCTCGCCGACAGCACATACATGTCCTGCTCGCCGACATAGTAGACCTTGTCGTATTTCAGCGCGTGGCCCTTGCCGTCGTTCAGTCCGTCGCGCGGCAGCACCATCACGGCGCCGTTCATGCCGGAGACGACATGCCAGGGGATCATCGGGCCGCCCGGGGCGCAGTGATAGACGAACACGCCGGTCCGCGTTGCCTTCCAGCGCAGCACGACCTGCTCGCCGGGATTGACCAGCGTGAGCTCGGCACCACCGAGCGCGCCGGTCGCGGAGTGGAAGTCGATGTTGTGCGGCATGGTGTTGGTCGCGGGATTGACCAGCGTCACCTCGACATAGTCGCCTTCATGCACGACCATCAGCGGGCCCGGCATCGAGCCGTTGAAGGTCATGGCCTGGAACGTGGTGCCCTTGTCGTCGATGACGACCTTCTTCTCCTCGATGTTGAGCTTGAACTCGACGATCTTGGGCCCCTGCGTCGTGGCCTGCTCGTGCGCGTGCACGAAGGGCGGGGCGACCAGCTCGACTTTCTGCCGCGGCAGCTTGAGATCGCCGGCGGCGAACGTGGGTGTCGCGAGCATCAGGGCGGTCGCGGCGGCGCTGATCAATGCGGCTCTGCGGGTGAACATCGGAAGCATCCTTCATCTGAAAGGGTTTTGATGACGGATGCAGTCTGCGCCTGTTACGGCAAGAGTGTTTGCGCTGCGACAAGCTTTTGCCGAATTCGCCTCCGGTAAAATCCTTAGGAGGTTTGCCGAAGCGCGTATCGGCCGTGCGAAGCGCACGACGTCGCGTGGCATCGGCTGCGCAAGCGGCAAATCGTTCGCATGTTCAACTATGCGCGATTGTGAATCTATGGTTGTCGATCAGAGAAGCTGGATCGCAATCCAGACCGTGCCCCAGACCGCGAGCGACAGCGCGGCGAAGATGGCGGCGGTGATCGCCAGCACCCGCACGAGATAACCTGCGCCGACGGTGGGTGCGGCAGGGACGGGACGAAAATCGTCGAAGCGCGGGATATGACCGCGAACGCCGGTGAGCCAGAGAACGAGATCGAGCGCGAGCGACGCCATGGCCTATCTCCAGTGAGTCATGATTGAACGTGATCTTGGCTCCGATCCGGCGCTCGGACTTTGAGCGAGCGCAAGGTGGTCCGCCCGAAAACGGGTCATCCAATGCCATCCGGGATTTGCCGCGCCACCGCGCGGCATCGATTTACGAATGGGTAAGATATGAGGACCGATCTCGCAGCGAGCTACGGCGAAGAGAGATTGCCGCGGTACACGAGCTATCCGACCGCGCCGCATTTCTCGCCGGCGGTCGGCCCGGATACTTATGCCGAATGGCTCGCCGGACTCCCGGCAGGCGCCAGCGCGTCACTCTATCTGCACGTGCCGTTCTGCCGCGAGATGTGCTGGTACTGCGGCTGCCATACCCAGATCGTCCGCCGCGACGGGCTGATCGCCGCCTATCAGCGAACGCTGCGCAGCGAGATCGCGCAGGTGTCTGAGACCATCGGCCGCCGCATCAAAGTCGAGCACATCCATTTCGGCGGCGGCACGCCGACCATCATGGCGCCGGAGGCTTTTGCCGAGTTGATGGCGGCGATGCGCCATTCGTTCTTCGTGCTGCCCTCGGCCGAGATCGCGGTCGAGATCGACCCGCGCACGCTGACATCGGAGATGGTGGAGGCCATGCGGCTCTCCGGCGTCAACCGCGCCAGCCTGGGCGTGCAGAGCTTCGATCCAGTCGTGCAGCGCGCGATCAATCGCGTGCAGAGCTATGAGCAGACGGCTTCCGTCGTCGAGAGGCTGCATCGCGCCGGCATCAACGGGATCAACTTCGACCTCATCTACGGGCTGCCGCACCAGACCGTCGCGTCCTGCCTGGACACCGTTCGGCGCAGCCTCGAACTCGGGCCCGATCGTTTCTCGGTGTTCGGCTATGCGCATGTGCCTGATTTCAAGAAGCACCAGCGCATGATCAACGAGGCCGTGCTGCCCGACGGCCTCGCGCGTCATGACCAGGCATGCGCGATCGCCAATGCGCTGAAGGAGGCCGGCTACGTGCAGATCGGGCTCGACCATTTCGCGCGCCCCGACGACGCCATGGCCGTGGCCTTCGAGGACCGGACGCTGCGGCGCAATTTCCAGGGCTACACCACCGACAAGGGCGAAGTCCTGCTCGGGTTCGGCGCGAGCGCGATCGGACATCTGCCGCAGGGCTATGTGCAGAACCAGGTGCAGATCGGCGCCTACGCGCAGAGCGTCGCCGCCGGCCGCCTCGCCACCGCGAAGGGCTACGGGCTCACCGACGACGACCGGCTCCGCGCCGACATCATCGAGCGCATCATGTGCGAGTTCGGCGCCGATCTCGGCGACATCTGTGCGCGCCATGGCGCGGAACCCGAGGCGATGCTGCAATCGGCCGCGCGCCTGAAGCCGTTGATCTCGGACGGCATCGTCAGGCTCGATGGCGACCGTCTCGCGGTCGCAAGCGACTCGCGCTTCCTGGTCCGCAGCGTCGCCGCGGCGTTCGACGCGCATCTGGATCCGGGCAAGCAGTTGCACAGCAGGGCGGTGTAACTCACCTCGCGCCGCCTACGGCAGGGACTTTTGCGTATGAGCTTGGCGGGGTCCGAGCGAGCGCCTCGTCCTTCGAGACGACCGCTTCGCGGTCTCCTCGGGATGAGGCCGAGCGGCAGCTTTGCCTGTCGAAATAGTAACCACGTACTCCGTCCTCATCCTGAGGGCCCGCCGGAGGCGGGCGTCTCGAAGGATGGCCGCGGGCGAGCTTCCCGCCACGTTTTCTCATATGCGATAGCCCTGCCGCTTGCGGGGAGAGGGAGAAGCAACCACCAGCTTGCGCTTCAACAAAGAAGCTCGGAGCCCCTCCGTTATCGTCACTTCGGAACGGAGTTGTCCATGCCCTTCCGATCCGACGATCTGGTCGATGACATCATGCGTGCGGCACCGCACACGATCCGCGTGTTCCTCGCCTTCAGGATGGCTTGCGTCGGCTGTCCGATCGCGACCTTCCATACCGTGGAAGACGCCTGCCGCGAGCATGGCATCGATCGCGACAAATTCCTCGCTGCGCTGTGCGAATGCGTGCCGGCGTGAGGCGGGTTGGAGTTCGCACGGGTCGCGTGCGGATTCCCGGGTGAGGGCGGGCTTGCGCCGTAAGCGGAAGCGCCCTCACCCCTATCTTACGCAGAATTGCCGTCCGCCGTACGCTCCGCCAGCACGACGATCTTGTGCGGATCGCGCAGGATGATGCGCTGGCGGCCGCTCTCGACGAGGCCCTGGCTCTCCCAGCCGCTCAGGATGCGGCTGACGGTGTGCAACGTGGTGCCCGTCATCTGCGCGATGTCCTGTCGGCTGATCGGGAAGTCGATCTCGATGCCGTGGTCGAGCTTCTTGCCGGACTGTTTTGCGAGCCGCAGCAGCGCATGTGCGACGCGCTGCTCGACCTGCTGGGTCGACATTTCCAGGATGCGGGTGTGGCTCTCCTGCAGCCGCGCGCCGACGGTTTGCAGCGTGTTGGCGGCGATTGCCGGAAACCGCTCGATCAGCCGCGGCCAGGCCGAATTCGGCCAGATCAGCACCACGCTGTCGTCGACCGCCATCGCAGTCGCCGGATAGTGCGCGGCTCCAATCGCCATCGCGAGCCCGAAGGTCTCGCCGGGGGCGACATAGCGCACCACGATCTGCTCGCCGGTCGGGGTGGTCTTGGCCGCGCGGACATGGCCGTGCAGCAGCAGGAAGAAGGATTGCGCGTCAGCGCCCTGTTCGAAAATGGCGGCGTTCCTGGGGTACCGCGCCGAGCGGGCCTCGCGCAGGATTTCCTCGAGGTCCTCCGGCTTGACGCCGGAAAACAGCGGCAAATGCGCAACCAGCGATGTGTCGACCTTGGCCATTCTGCCTCCTTGGCGCTCGGGAGTGTGATGGCACCTGTATTCGTCAGGCAGTTTGCGATAGCGCAAAACGGGCCGGCCGGACGGCAGTATTTTTCCAAATGACGATCCAAGTGACCGTCCGAATTCACAGGAGTTGCCCCCATGGCTGGCGCCCGATCCCGTAACTTTGAGGGCTGGCCGCTGTTTGCGAACAGCTTTCGGCCTTTTTTCCTGCTCGCCGCGATTCAGGCGGGGCTTTCGATCCTAGCGTGGCTGCCGATGTTCTATGGCGAGCTCTCCGTCAGTTCGGCCTTCGCGCCGCGCGACTGGCACGTCCACGAAATGCTCTATGGCTTCCTGCCGGCGGTGATCACGGGATTCCTGTTCACGGCGATCCCGAACTGGACCGGGCGGCTGCCGATCCAGGGGACGTCGCTGGGCGCGCTGCTGGTGGTGTGGCTGGCCGGACGTTTTGCAGTGACCCTGTCCGCCGATATCGGTTGGGCGTTCGCGCTCGTCGTCGATGCCGCCTTCCTGGCATTGGTCGTTGCCGCGGCCACGCGCGAAATCATCGGGGGCGGCAACTGGCGCAATCTGCCGGTGGTAGTGCTCGTGCTGGTGCTGCTCGCCGGTAACGTCGCCTTCCATCTCGAAGCGCACTTCGAGGGCGCGGCCGATGTCAGCATCCGCGTCGGCATCGGCGTGGTCGTGCTGCTGATCTCGCTGATCGGCGGCCGCATCATCCCGAGCTTCACTCGCAACTGGCTGGTCAAGTTCAATCCCGGCCGCCTGCCGGTGCCGTTCGGACGCTTTGACGGCGCGGTGATTGGATTGAGCGCGCTCGCGCTCATAGCATGGATCGTGGCGCCGCTGAACATGATCACCGGCGCGGTGATGGCGCTCGTCGGTGTGCTTCATTTGGTGCGGTTCGCGCGCTGGGCTGGCGATCGCACCACGCGCGAACGGCTGCTGCTGATCCTGCATGTCGGTTATGTCTTCGTGCCGCTGGGCTTCCTGCTGCATGCCCTGGCTGTCTTCGGCGCGCTGCCGCCGAGCGCGGGCATTCACGCCTGGATGGCTGGTGCGGCCGGAACCATGACGCTTGCGGTGATGACGCGTGCGAGCCTCGGGCATACCGGACAGGCGTTGACGGCCTCGCCCGCGACGCAGGGGATTTACGCTGCGATCATCGTCGCGGCGCTGGCGCGGGTCGCTGCCGTGGTGTTGCCTGCGCATGGCGATGTCCTGCTGCACATCGCCGCCTGCGGATGGGTCGTCGCGTTCCTCGGCTTTGCGATTGCGTTCGGGCCGCTGCTCGCCGGCAGCCCCCGGCGCGCCCTTGCCATCATGGGCGTGCCCGCTCCGGCACGCTGAGCCTAGGCCGCGGACGCCGAGGGAACGCCGGCGGGCTTGGCCAGCGGCCGCACGCCCTTGCGCCATGCGGTGATGGTGCAGCCGAAGCGGCCACGGAACCAGCGCGCCATCGCGCTCTGCGCGGAGAAGCCGAGCTGGGTGGCGATATCGGCCAGCGGCCGGCCGGGGTCGTCGATCAGCTGGATCACGAGATCGGCGCGCTGCGCGTCGAGGATCGCCGAGAAGCTGGTGCCCGATGCGGCGAGGTGCCGATGGATGGTGCGGCGGGTGCAGGCGAGATGCTCGGCCACGCGCTCGACCGTGCAGTCGCCGCTTGCGAGCAGGATGCGCACCACCTCGTCGACCTTCCCCTCCCAGCTTGCCGGCCGCGTCTCGATCGCCTCGATCCGTTTGCGCAGATAGCTCGCGATCAGCGGATGCGCGCTCGGGATCCGCCGCTCCATGTCATGCGCCGACAAAAGGATCGCATCGTCATCGGCATTGAAGGTAACGCGGCAACCGAAGAAGTCGCGGTAGCGCTTGCGGTCGTGTGGCGGCGGATAATGCAGATGCACCTCGAGCGGCCGCCAGTCGCTGCTGAACAGCGACTGGATGATGCGGTGGACGCTGCCGAGTGCCATGTCGATCGACTGGCGCGGCGCTGTCGGCTGCCGGCCGCGCAGATGCAGTGTGACCGTCACGGTCTGCTTGTCGCGCGTGACCTCAAGCTTCATGCCGTCGTGATGAACGTGGATGAAGCGCGAGAACGCTTCGATGGCCTCACTGACGGTCGCCTGTTCACGCACGATCAGGCCGACCGCGCCGAAATTGGTGAGCCCGCCACGCTCGGCGAGCCGCAAGCCGAAATCTTCGGCACCCGATGCCTCTGCCGACAATTCGAGCAGCCGGCGCAGGCTGGTCACGGCAATGGGGGTATCGGGCTTGTCGAGCACGGCCAGCGGCAGCCTGACCTTGCGCATCATCTGTTTGGGGTCGAGTCCGACCGACCGGGCGACATCCGGGTAGTAGCTCAAGCCTGCGCTGCGCATGAGGTCGGTCATGCGACCCGTTCCTGTCAGCCATTCCCGCAGATGTCCCGAAATGTAAAGTTTCTGTCCCGATCCGTCAAATCCGGGAACAGGATGGAACATACATAAGGGAAACCGAAGCACGGGCGTGAATGCCGTGCGTATGACGACGCGGCGCGACGATGCCCCGCTGCCGTCTCGGGCCATTTGACCAAGACATTGCTGGATCGGGATGATGCCGGGAAACATGCTTTCCAAGGGTGAGGTATTCGTCATTGAAACTGACGCGGCCTCCCGCGAACAACTTTCAATGGCGCTTCAACAGAGTGCCTATGACGTGATCTGCTTTGCCGACGGCGCGTCGCTGCTGTCGGAAGCAAAGGCGCGGATGCCGGCCTGCGTGCTGCTGGAGATGCCGCCGGATCGTTCCGCCCTCGACGTGCTCAAGCGCCTGCGCGAGGAGAACTGCATGGCGCCGGTCCTGGTGACCTCGGCGAACGGCAGCATCGCCATGGCGGTCGACGCGATCAAGAGCGGCGCGGCCGACTTCATCGAGAAGCCGTTCCGCACCCGCGACATCGTCGACCGGATCGATGCTGCCATCGACGAGTTCGCGCAGCCGGGTTCAAACCGGCAACGCTGGCTCCCCGGCTGCGAGCCCCTGACCGGGCGCGAAGTCGATGTGCTTGAGCACCTTGCTGCCGGCCTGACCAACAAGGAGATCGCCCGGCGCATACATCTGAGCGCGCGCACGGTCGAAGGCTACCGCGCAGGCATCCTGAAGAAGGCCGGCGCCCGCAACGTGACCGATCTGCTCCGCCGCATCTTCGGCCAGGGTTCGCCCACCCCGGTTTAAGGACCTAAGTTTAACGGCTTCGCCGCGAGTCGACGACACTTTCCGCAGCCTTGGTGCGGCCGCGGCGGCGCCCCACGGAAACCCCAATCGAACCAGTTCCTCCGCTGCCGCGTCCAACCATGTTGGCGAGGCATTTGATCGCACGCGTCCGGCTGGCGGCGCGGCGATACGGCAGGAGGGACTTTATGCGCATCACCGCAAGATGTTTGGCAACGACGAGCCTGGTTCTGGTGACCATGGCGACGGCGTCGCCATCATGGGCCGCCGACGTGGACGCCACATCGGCCATCGACACCGTCACGGTCTATCCGGACGGCGCCACCGTCACCCGTATCATCGCGCTGGACCTCGCCTCCGGCGACAGCACGCTGGTCGCCAAGGACTTTCCGCTCTCGCTCGATCCGTCCTCCCTGCGGGTCGAGGGCGAGGCGGGTGCAAAACTCACCATCGGGACGATCGACGCGCGGCCGCCGCGTGCGGCGCCTCCCGTCAACCTGCCCGAGCTCGACAAGCGCATCGAAGCGTTGAAGGATCAGCGCGCCGATCTGCAAGGCGACATCGACGCGGCCAACGCCCGGCGCAAATTCGCGCAGCACTTTGCGGAGGCTTCTCCCGCCGGCCTTGGCGAGAAGGGCGAGGCTCGGCCGATCACCGAATGGCGCGCGGCCTTTACCGCGGTCGCCGAGGAGATCGCGACCGCCGATACCGCGATCCGCGACGCCACGCGAAAGCAGCGCGAGATCGATCGGCAGCTCGCGCAACTTGAAGCGGAGCGTTCGGCCAAGCCGCCGAGCAAGCTTGAGGTTCGCATCGATGTCGCCTCCGCCGCCGCGACGAAGGCGACGCTGCGGGTGACTTATGCAGTCCGCAATGCGCGCTGGCTGCCGCTGTATGACGCCCGGCTCGACACCGGTGCCAAGGACCGCAAGCCGCAGCTCGAGCTGGTTCGCCGCGCCGAGGTCACACAGTCGACCGGCGAAGACTGGTCGAATGTCAGCCTCGGTGTTTCCACCGTTCGCGTCAGCCGCGGCGGTAGCGCGCCGGAGCTGAATTCGCTGGTTGTGAGGTATCCGCAACTGCCGAAGCCGCTGGCATTGGGCACAGCGTCGGACATGGCGATGCCCGCGCAGCCGATGACGCGGCAGGCGCAATCTCCGGCGATGGCGAAAGCGGCGGAGCCCGAGCTGCGTGAGCGCGCGGACGAGCAGCAGGCCAATGCCGAGATCGGTGATTTCCAGGCCGTGTATCAGATCAGCGGCCGCGTCAGTCTCGGCGCCAATGAGGGCGCCAAGAGCCTGCTCATCTCCTCCATGACGGTGACGCCCGACCTCGCCATCCGCGCCGCCCCGGTCGCGGATCCCACCGCTTACCTCGAGGCGTCATTCAAGCTTGCCGAGGATACCAATCTGTTGCCCGGCAAGGTCGCGATCTTCCGCGACGGCACGTTCGTCGGTCGCAGCAAATTCTCGACCGCCGCGCGGAACGACGCGATCCGGCTCGGCTTCGGTGCCGACGACAAGATCAAGATCGAGCGCACCGTCATCAGGCAGAACGAAGGCACGGCCGGCGTGATCTCGTCCTCCAAGACCGACACGCGTTCGTTCCGCACCGTCGTCCGCAACGGGCACGACTTCCCGATCCGCATCGCGATCGAGGATCAGCTTCCGGTCAGCGAGAACGAGGATATTGGCGTCGAGATGCTGTCCTCGACCACGCCGCCCACGACCACCAATCTGCGCGACAAGCGCGGCGTGCTGGAATGGGCGTTCGACGCAAAACCCGGCGAGATCAAGGAGATCAAGTTCGCCTGGCGCATCCGCTGGCCGAAGGACAAGATCACGGTGATCGTGCCGGCGGGGTAATGCGCCCGATCTGAACCGAGGCGCGGCTCCGTCCTTCTTACCTTGCCCCGCTTGCGGGGAGAGGTCGGATTGCATCGAAGATGTAATCCGGGTGAGGGGGTACAGGTCTCTCGACGATCTCGTGCGTGGAGAGAGGCCCCTCACCCCAGCCCTCTCAGCGCGAGCGAGCTCGTCGCGGCCCCGTAAGAACGGGGAGAGGGAGTGCATCTTCACCGCGGCGGCAGTTCGGCTCGCGCCGCCGCGCGCATCGATTGCGGCAGCACGTAGGGCACTCCGTCGTCGGCCTGATGAACGACGGCGTCGATCTCGAAGATGTCGCGGATAGTCTCGCGCGTGACGATTTTGCTGCGCGGGCCGTCGGCAGCGAGCCTGCCGCCGTTCAGGACGATCAGCCGGTCGGCGAAGCGAATCGCGAGGTTGAGGTCGTGCAGGATCGCGATGACAGCGGTGCCGCCTGCGGCGCGGCGGCGCGCGGCTTCGACGAGGTCGATCTGGTGGCGCAGGTCGAGGCTCGATGTCGGCTCGTCCAGCAGCAGGAGCCCCGGCCCATGCTCGGCCTCGCCGCAGGCGAGCTGCACCAGCACGCGGGCGAAATGGGTGCGCTGCTGCTCGCCGCCCGATAGCGTCGGCAATTGCCGTTCGCGGAAATGTGCGAGGCCAACCTCGTCCAGCGCGGCGTCGACGAGCGACACGGCATCGCGCAGGCTGCGGTCGCCCGCGCCCATCAGCACGATCTCCTCGACCGTGAAGGGGAAGGTGACGTTGATGTGCTGGGACAGCATCGCACGGCGCGCGGCGAGCTCGCGCGGTGTATAGCTCGTTATGTCGCGTTGCCTCAGCCGTACCTCGCCGTCGCTGGGGCGGAGATCGCCGGAGAGCAGCCGCAGCAGCGTCGATTTGCCGGCGCCGTTCGGGCCGATGATGGCGACCATCTCGCCGGCTTCAACCGACAGGCCGACCCCATCGAGCAGCGTGGCGCGGCCGGCGCGCTTGCTGAGAGATCGCGCCTCGATCACGGCGCTCATAGCGAGGCGAGCCCGCGCTGTCGCAGCAGGATGCCGAGGAAAACAGGCGCGCCGACCGCCGCGGTCAAGATGCCAATCGGCATCTCCGCGGGCGCCACGATGGTGCGCGCCAGCGTGTCGGCGCCGACCATCAGGATGGCGCCGAGCAGCACCGAGGCTGGCAGCAGCAGGCGATGCGCAGGTCCAATAACGAGACGGAGCAGATGCGGCACGACGATGCCGACGAAGCCGATGACGCCACTGATCGACACCGCGACCCCCGTCATGGCGGAGACCATGACGATCGAGATCCGCTTGAGGCGCTCGACGTCGACGCCGCCGTGAAATGCGTCGGCCTCGCCGAGCACCAGCAGGTCGAGGCCGCACGCAATATACGCGCAGGCGCCGAGCCCGATGATGAGGATCGGCGCGAGCACGGCGGCCTTGGTCCAGGTCGCTCCGCTCATCGAGCCCAGCAGCCAGAATGTAATGTCGCGAAGCTGGCGGTCGTCGGCGATGAACACCAGCAGCCCGATGCCGGCATTGGTGATGGCGGTGATGGCGACGCCGGCGAGCAGGAAGATCGCTATCGAGGTCCGCCCCGCGCGGCTGGAGATGCCGTAAAGGATCGCGGTCGTGGCCAGCGAGCCCGCGAAGGCCGCGAGTGGCAAGAGCTCGGTCTGAAGGAAGCGCAATGTCTCGCCGAAGCGCGAGTCGGTAAACACGATCGCGCTTGCCGCCGCCAGCGCGCCGCCGCTGGAGACGCCGACCAGCGCGGGATCGGCGAGCGGGTTACGAAATAGTCCTTGCATGATGGCGCCGGCTGCGGCGAGCAAGCCGCCGACCATCGCGGTCGCCGCGATCCGGGGAATCCGGATCGACCACAGCACGAGCTGGTCGCGCGCCGTCATGGCGTCGGCGGTGGTGTTGCCTGCAAGACCGAGTGCAGCAGGCAGCCGAGAGAGGGGAATGCCGGCCGCGCCCACGGTCAGCGCGACGATGGCGGTGGCCGCGAGGATCACCAAGAGGAGGGGAATGGCAATCGACGTAAATCGCCGTCCTGCGCCCGCGCGCCGCGGGCTCCGCGAGTCCGTCCCGATCGCCACGCTCATTGCCGGCAGTTCGCCGCCGACAGAGCCGACGTGAAGGCGCCGCCCTCGGCCATTGCCGGATAGAGCTTGACGGAGAGATCACGGGCCGCCGCGGCCGTGCGCGGGCCGAAGCCGAGCAGATAGAGCCCGTCCATCGTGATAAAGCTCTTGCTGGCGGCGACGGGCGTCAAGGCGAAGCCGGGATGGGCGTAGACCGCGTCGGCCTGGAGTGAATCCTTGCCACGCTCGATCGACAGCACGACGTCGGGTTTTGCCGCGACGATCGCCTCGTCTCCGATGTTCTTGTAGCCGTCGTAGTCCTCGACCGCGTTGGTGGCGCCTGCAAGCTGGATGATCTCGTCGGCGGCGGTCTTGTGACCGGCGACCATCGCCCGTCCGTTCAGGAGCGACATCACGAACATCACGCGGACCGGCTTCGTGACCTTGGCACGCAGTGCGCGCAGCTGCGCAAGATCCGTAGCCACTGCGGTCGCCAGGCACTCGGCGCGTGCATCGACGCCCATGGCATGGCCGACCAGCTTGATCTTCTCGATCAGGCCTTCCTCGGAGAAGGTCTCGGGCACCAGCACCAGCGGCACCTTCGCCGTCTCCAGGAGGTCCATGGTCTCGCGCGGGCCCGATCCCTGGATCGCCAGGATCAGGGTCGGGTTGAGGCCCAGCACGCCCTCGGCCGAAATCTGGCGCATGTAGCCGACATTGGGTTTGTCGTGCAGCGCCGCTGCCGGATACAGGCTCGTGGTGTCGACGCCGACCAGGCGGCTCTCCAGCCCGAGCGCGTAGAGGATCTCGGTAATGGCGCCGCCGATCGAGACCGTGCGGGCGAAGTCGGCAACGGCGACATCGCGATTGCGCGCATCATGCACCGTGATACCGGCGGCGTGCGCGGTCGAGGCGAGCGCGATGGTGCCGGTGAGCAGGAGGTTTGCGAGGGTGCGACAAAATGTCATTGCAGGTTACTTCGTCAGGATCAGCTTGTTCTGCGAGGTCAGGCGAAGGCGATAGGCGTCCTCGCCATGCGCGATGATGATCTCGCGCTCCGCCGCAAACAGCTCGCGGCTGTCGATCCGGCTCCCGCGTATGGTCAAACTTCTCGTTGTTGCAGAAGGGCTTTGTGTCGGCCCTGCCGCATCGCCGCTATTGTCTCCGGACGTTGCTGACATGGTAGGTGTGATGCGCTTTCGAAATTTCAGATGCGTCTTGTTTGTATAAGCGGCATCAGGCGCATTCCAACGGCGGCAATTTACAATCGATATAAACTGCAACCCGATGACATTGACCGTCAGGGTGTTGCCACGTAACCAAATGGAACAATGCGGGCCGGGGGGCCTGCACCAGAGAATAGCCAGCCAGTCGCTCGCCGCGCGAGCGCACGCCAGCCAAACAAGGCATATCATGATTGGGTTGGGTGTATGGCTGACGGGGCTAGGTATTCGCGCGCGCTGATTTTGGGTGCGTCGGTGGTTTCAATTGCGGCGGTGTCGCCGGTGAGCAGCTTTGCGCAGACCGCGGATCAAGCCGCGCAATCATCCAAGCCGGCGAAGCCCAAGCAGGCCAAGCGCAATCCGGCCAAGCCGCAAGCTGTTCAGCAGGAGCAGGCCAGCACCAGCGTGTGGGATGCACGCGCGCAGGCGATCGTCGGCGTCCAGGCGCTCGACACCATCACGGCCGCGGCCTCCAAGACCGACGAGCGCGCGGTCGACGCGCTCGCACCGGTCAGCGTCGTGACTTCGGCGCAGATCGAAAGCCGCCAGGCCAGCACCGTCGGCGATCTCATCTACAATGTGCCGGGCGTATGGGTTCAGAACCGCGGTGACGAGCCGTCGACCTCGATCAATATCCGCGGCCTGCAGGATTTCGGCCGGGTCGCCGTCGTCGTCGACGGCGCGCGGCAGAATTATCAGCGCACCGGCCATTTCGCCAACGGCTCGTTCTTCCTCAACCCCGAATTGATCAGCGGCATCGACATCGTTCGTGGTCCGACCGCCAACATCTACGGCTCCGGTGCGATCGGCGGCGTGGCATCGTTCCGCACCAAGGATATCGAGGACGTCGTGCGTGCTGGCGAACGCTGGGGCGTCGACGTCAAGACCATCCTTGGCAGCAACTACGGACGCGCGCTCGGTTCGGCCTTCGGCGGTGTTCACGTCAATCCGAACGTGGATGTGTTCGCGGGCGGCACCTATTCGACGCAGGAGAGCTACAAAGACGGCACCGGCTTCGAGGTCGCCAACACCGGCAACCGGCTCACCAGCGGCATCGCCAAGCTGACGGTGCGCCCGGCCGACGGGCACGAGATCAAGCTCGGCACCATCTTCCAGGAGGACATCTACAGCGTGGGTCAGCCGCCACGCCGTGCCGGCGATCCCAACTCGACCAATGCGAACGGCGCCAACAACCTGAGCGGCACGTCGATCTACAGGTCCGACGTCAAGAACTACACCACGACGCTCGGCTGGAAATATTCGCAGCCGGATGACCGGTGGTTCGACTGGGACGCGAAGGTCTACTGGAATCGCACCGAGAACGACCAGGTCAAGACCGCGCATACCAGCACRACGCCGTCGGTCTTCTGCGGCGGCGTGCCCGGCAATGCCGTGTCCGGCTGTATCGGCAGCAACCGCGGATATCTGCTCGATACGGTCGGCGTCGATGTGTACAACACCACGCGCTTCGATACCGGCAGCTGGCGTCACGCGGTGACCTACGGACTGGACGCTTTCCAGGACAAGGTGTCGACGCAGGACAGGACCGGCACTTCGGAAGTGACGACGCCCGGCGGTCAGCGTACGGTCTCCGGCGGTTTCGTGCAGTGGAAGGCCAATTACACCTCCATGCTCGAGGTGATCGGCGCGCTTCGTTACGACAATTATCAGCTCTCCTCGGCATCCTCGTCGTCCGGCGGCGACCGTTTGTCGCCGAAGATCACCGTCGGGCTCGTTCCCACGGCGGTCGTGACGCCCTATGTCAGCTACGCCGAAGGTTATCGCGCGCCGTCGATCACGGAAACGCTGGTCAGCGGTCCGCATTCGGGTGCGACGGTCAACGACTCGTTCTTCCGCTGCCCGTCGGGCACGCCGGGTCCGGGCGCGGATTCGACCTTCTGCTTCGTCCCGAATCCGAACCTGCGGCCCGAGGTCGGCAAGAACAAGGAGATCGGCTTCAACATCAAGAAGAACGATCTGTTCACGGCGGGCGATACGCTGCGCGGCAAGATCAACGTGTTCCGCAACGACATCTCCGACTTCATCGATCAGGTCGCCTATGGAAATCCGCTGGTGGTCCCCACCGGCCCGCCGCCGGCGCCCTCCATCACCGTGCTTCCGTTCCTGCAGTATCAGAACGTCGCGTCCGCCCGCATCCAGGGTCTCGAGGCCGAGGCGATGTACGACGCGAACACCTGGTTCTTCGGCCTCTCCGGCAGTTACCAGAACGGCAAAAACCTCCAGACGGGATTTGGCCTGTACAGCGTTCCGCCGCAGAAGGTCACGACGACCGCCGGCGTGCGGTTGCTGGACCGGACCCTGATCCTCTCGGTGATGTGGACGTCGGTGATCGCGAACACCGACATCCCGCCGACCTATACGCCGGCGACGTCGTACGATCTCGTCAACCTCTACGCCCAGTATCAGCCGCGGCCCGATCTCACGCTGAACTTCTCGGTCGAAAATCTTCTCAACCAGTACTACCGGCCCTACGCAATTCCGGTCGGCAGCACGGGCGATACTCAAAACGACGTGAAATGGGCGAGCGCCGGCCCCGGGCTCGTGGTCAAGGGAGGCCTGAAGTACCACTTCGGCGGCATCTAAGGAGTACGCCGACGACAGCAAACGGGACGCCGTATTGACCGCCAGAGCCACGCTGATGTCCCAGCGTGGCTTCGGCACGTTCTGAAACATCCGCTCGGCATTCGCCGATCAACAAGACTGACAGGAGAAAAATCTGATGTTCATCGCAATGAATCGTTTCCAGGTGAAGCTCGGCTCGGAAGCTGCTTTCGAGACCGTCTGGCGCACCCGCGAATCCTATCTCGGCAGCATGGCCGGCTTCGTTGAATTCCATCTGCTGAAGGGGCCGCTGCTCGAGGACCACACGCTGTATTCCTCGCACACGGTCTGGGTCGACAAGGCGGCGTTCGAGGCCTGGACGCGGTCGGACGAATTCCGCCGCGCTCACGCGCGCGCCGACAACAAGACCGGCGAAAGCCTCTATCTCGGCCATCCCAAGTTCGAAGGGTTCGAGGTCATCATGACCGAGCGCAAGACGAACGCGGCCGCTTAGGTCGCGGCGGATCACGAAAGGGAGCCGGACATGCTGAGCACCGATCTCGCCGATCTCAAGGCGTATATGGTTGACAATCCCGGTGCGGTGATCGAGGACGTTGCGCGCGAGCGCAAGGTCACCCCGCGCGCGGTGATCGAGGCGCTGCCGTCGTCGATGGTGCGCGTGGGTGGCGGCGAGCATTTCGCCGCCGCCATGCAGGACATCGCCGCGTGGGGCGAGGTCACGCTCATCGTGCACACGGATGACGCGATCTTCGAGTTCACGGGCGCGGTCCCGGCGGGCGAGGTCGGCCGCGGCTATTTCAACCTGATGCAGCCGAAGGGATTGCACGGCCATCTCCGCCACGAGCGCTGCGCGGCCTTGGCCTTCGTCGAGCGTCCCTTCATGGGCAAGACCTCGGCCTTCGTCGCGTTCGTCAATGCCGACGGCGGCATCATGTTCAAGGTCTTTGTCGGCCGCGACGAGACCCGGGCGCTGCGGGCGGACCAGCTCGTGCGATTCCGGCAGCTGGCGGACCGCGTCGCGGCATAATTTCCTTCTGCCTATCGGGAGATCAGGATGCAGAGCAATTTTAGGCTTCGGCATGTGATCCTAACAATTGGGCTGGTGCTTGCGCCGGCCCCGGCCTTCGCGATCGACGAAGCGCTGTTGCCGCGCAATCTGTCGCCCTGGGGCATGTTCCTCGGTGCCGACATCATCGTGAAGACGGTGATGGTCGGGCTCGCCGTCGCCTCGCTGGTGACGTGGACGGTGTGGCTCGCCAAGACCATCGAGCTGCGCCGCAAGAGCGCGCTCGCCGTGCAGCGGACGCGCGCGCTCGAGGGCAGGATGAAGCTGGCGGAGGCGGCGGAGCGGATCGGCGACGCGCATGATGCGGTCGCCCAGCTCATCCAGTCCTGCGCGAAGGAGGCGGAGCTCTCCGGCGGCATTGTCGATGACGGCCTCCAGGAGCGCGTCGCGCTGCGGCTGGAGCGGGTCGAGGCGGCGATGTCCAGGCAAATCGCGCGCGGCACCGGCGTGCTCGCGACCATCGGCGCCACCGCGCCGTTCGTCGGGCTGTTCGGCACGGTCTGGGGCATCATGAATTCCTTCATCGGCATCTCCGAGAGCCACACCACGAGCCTTGCAGTGGTCGCGCCCGGCATCGCCGAGGCGCTGCTTGCGACAGCGCTCGGACTCGTCGCGGCTATTCCGGCGGTGGTGATTTACAACCATCTCGTCCGCGGCATCGCCAATTACCGCGCGCTGCTCGGCGACGCCTCGGCGCAGCTCATGCTGCTGGTCAGCCGGCAGCGCGACAACAGAGAGTTCCGCCTGGCGCGGGCGGCGGAGTAGGCCATGGCCGCGAAACTCGGCGCACGCGGGGGATCGCCGCTGAGGCGCGGCGACCCCGGCGATCTCGACGTCACCCATGAGATCAACGTCACGCCGTTCATCGACGTGATGCTGGTGCTGCTGATCATCTTCATGGTGGCGGCCCCGCTCGCCACCGTCGACATCGGCGTCGAGCTGCCGGCCACCGCCGCCGAGCCGGCGCCGCGGCCGGACAAGCCCACCTTCGTGACGGTGAAACCGGATCTCACGGTGGCCGTCGGCGAGGAGACAATGGCGCGCGAAGGCCTCGTCACGGCGCTCGATGCCGCCACCAAGGGCCGCAAGGACGAGCGCATCTATCTCCGTGCCGACAAGGCCGTGAGCTACGGCGACCTGATGGAGGTCATGAACACCCTGCGCAATGCCGGCTACCTCAAGGTCGCGCTGGTCGGCCTCGACGGACGCAGCTGATGGCCGCGAACGCCTTTGCCCTGCACGAGCCGCTCAGCGAGCGCGAGACCGCCCGCTGGGGTGCATCGGGCGCGGTGATCGTGGCGTTGCATGTCATCGCTGCGGTGATCGCGATGAACTGGGTGCGGTCGCAACCGGAGCAGGGCGTCACCCTGCCTGCGGTCATGATCGATATGGCGCCGATCACGTCGGCGCCTCAGGCGACGCCGGATGACGTGGTGCCGGGGCCGGTGATGAAGGAGGCCGATGCCTCACCGCCGGAGCCGATGCAGCGGCAGGCGGTCGAGGAGACCATCGCGCCGACACCGCCGCAGGAGAAGCCCGACGTGGTGGCGCCGCCGGAGCAGAAGCTCGAGCCGACACCGGACAAGCCGGAGCCCGCGAAGATCGTGCCGCAGGAAAAGCCGGCGCCCGAAAAGCCGAAAGTAGTTCGTCCGGAGGCAAAGAAGCCGTCGGAGGCGCGCCCCGCGCCTCGCACCAGCGCGCCGCCGCGCGCCGAGCGGGAGGCACCTGCAGCGTCCGCCATGAGCGCGGGCGCGATCGCATCACTGGTTGCGACCTACAATCAGCGCGTCCGTGCGCATCTGATGCGCCTTCACTCCTATCCGTCCGGCGGCAACGGTCAGCGCGGGGTGGTCCGGGTGAGTTTCACGATCGGCCGTAACGGCCAGGTCACGTCCAGCCGCATCGCTTCGTCCGGCGTTGCCGCGTTCGATGCCAAGGCCACGTCGATGATCCACCAGGCCTCGCCGTTCCCGCCGATCCCAGCGGAGATCAAGAACAGCTCGATGAGCTTTACCGTTCCGGTGGACTTTATCGTGCGGTGAGGTTGCTCTCACCCCTCCCTCTCCCCGTTCTTACGGGGAGAGGGAGGGGTGAGGGGCTGTCTCCGCGCACTCATCGAGAGTGCGGGAATGGAGTTCTATCCTCGTCATTGCGAGCGTAGCGAAGCAATCCAGACTGTCTCTGCGGAGAGAATCTGGATTGCTTCGCTGCGCTCGCAATGACGGAGGGTGAGGCGCCACTGTCGGTTCCTTCCCTCTCCCCGTGAGAACGGGGAGAGGGAGAGGAGAGAGCGTCGGCTTACTTCGCCTTCAGGAAATCCGCGACCTCGAGCAGCATGAACTCGTCGTCGTCGGCCTTGTTGGGATCGCGGCTGGACGAGAACGGCAGGTTGTTGTCGTTGCCGACGATGATGTGGGTCTCGTCGACGCGATCGACGTTCTCGATGGTGAAGAACGGGAAGGTGTAGACGCCGTCATTGAGCGGCTTGCGGGCCTTCTTGTCGGGGTCCTGGATCTTCATCAGGTCGATATGGCCGATCTTGCGCACGGGCTTGCCGACATTGGCGTCGGTCAGCTCGATCTTGTAGACGCGCTTGAACTTGGCGATGTCAGGGAAGCAGTTCTCGCCGCGGGTGCCTTGCGGGCAGGCCTTGTCGGCGGTGCCTTCGCCGTTGTCGCGCTCGATGATGAGGCCGGAGGCCTGATCGATCATGTTGAAGTCGCCGATGGCGTTGCCGTTCTGCTCGAACACATATTGCCAGTAGCGGCCGGTGAATTTTTCGGCGGCGACGTCGAATTCGAGGATGCGGGAGGCTTCCTTGCCGTCGACCTTCTCCCAGTCCTTCTTGTCGGCGTCCCACAGCGGCCCCTCGAGCAGGCCGTAGAGGAACTTGCCGTCCTTGGACGACGCAAAGCCCTCATAGCCCTTGGAGCGGCGGAGGTTGACGTTGGTATAGGTCGCGCCCGGCGCGCCCGGCGTCGCCACGGCCCAGTTGTCCGGCGAGCGCACCGGCTTGCCGTCGGCCACCGTCTCGAACACGCCGAGGATCTTGCCGGTCTTGTCGGCCTTCAGGATATAGGGGCCGAACTCGTCGCCGATCCAGAAGACGTCACCGATGATCTGGAAGCCCTCGGTGTCGAAATCGGAGCCGGTGAGATAGCGCTTCTGCGTATCCTCATGCACGATGCGGAACGGCACCTTCTTGTCGGGATCGTGCAGGAAGATGGTTTCCTGGCGCTCGATCTTGCCGCTCGCCCAATCCATCTTGTAGCGGTTCAGGTACAGCATCGAATCCGGCGAGTTGGCGCGCGCGCCCATGCCGTTGTCGGTGATGACCCAGTAGCTGCCGTCGGGCATGTGCTTGATGCCGGAATGGCCCTGCAGCGGCTGGCCCTTGAACGGCAGCGACACGCCGGTCGCACGCTCATAGGACTTGCCCATCACGGTGCCGAGCGCGTCGACGCGCTTGCCGGTGGTGTATTTGCCCGAGGTCTTGAGATCGGCAGGCGCGTCGGCCGGCGCGTCGATGAAGGTCGCGGCCGGCATCACCACGTGGCCGGCGAGCTTCGCCGGGAATTCGCCCTCGTTCTGTGCAAGCGCGGTGCTCGCGGTGAGAATGATCGTTGCGACGGAGGCAAGAAAAGTCGCGCGCATGTGCGTCTCCTGTTAGTGGACGACGCCTTATGCGGATCGCATGTTGCAGTTTTGTGAAACCGGGCGAAACGCCGCAGCAGCTATTGTTTCGGCGGTGCCGGAGAGCGCGCCGGAATCTCGAAGCTGATGGTCTTGCTGTCGATCACGCGGTGCGTGGGATCGGCCAACTCGAACAGTACCTTGTGCGGGCCCGGAGGCAGTCCGACCACGATCACGGTCTCGCCACTGGCATCGACAAAATGCCAGGGCGCATCATCGACCGTGATGTGGACGTGACCGATGCGCGGCGACACGTCGAGCGCGCCCTTGCCGAACACCGGCACGATCCGGAGATTTTCCGTGGTGTACTGGATGAAGACGAGGCCCTGCGCCAGTTGTTCGGCCAGCGGTGGATCGACTATCAGGCGGGCGGGCGCCTGCTTGTCGATGGCAACTAGCGGAGAGGGCCCGCGCACGTCGCGGGCGCTTTGGGCGACGGCGGCTGCCGCAAACATTGTGGAGACCGCCAGAGCGGCCACGACGTGGAGGGCCGCGTTCATGTTCGTTCCTTCCAGGTTATCAGGCGATCTTGCGGGCGAGGAAGTCGCGGATCAGCGGAACCATCTCGTCGAACCTGTCCTCGAGCGCGAAATGACCGGTGTTGATCAGGTGAAACTCCACTTGCGGCAGGTCGCGCTTGTAGGGATGGGCGCCGTCGGCCGGGAAGATGAAATCGTTCTTGCCCCAGACGATCAGCGTCGGCGGCTTGTGCTTGCGGAAGTAGGCTTGCACCGCGGGATACAGCGGCAGATTGGTCCGATAATCGTAGAACAGGTCCATCTGGATATCGCTGTTGCCGGGCCGGTCGAGCAGCGCCTGATCTTGTACCCAATTGTCGGGTGAAATCCGACTTACGTCCGACATGCCGTCGGTGTACTGGAATTTCGTCGTTTCAAGCGTGACCAGCTTCATCAATGCCTGTCGGCTGGTATCGGACCCGTCGGCCCAGTATTGCTTGATCGGATTCCAGAACTCCTTCAGCCCTTCGTCATAGGCGTTGCCGTTCTGGACGATCAGGCCGCTGACGCGCTCGGGATGCTTGAGCGCCAGCCGCCAGCCGACCGGGGCGCCGTAATCCATGACGTACATCGCATAGCGGGTGACACCGAGCTGGCCGAGCAGGCCGTCGACGAGTTCGCCGAAGCGATCGAAGGTGTATTTGAACGATGTGCGCGGTGGCATGTCGCTCTGGCCGTAGCCGGGGTAGTCGGGAGCGATCACGTGATAGCGGTCCGCCAGAGCCGGGATCAGGTTGCGAAACATGTGCGAGGAGGTCGGAAAGCCGTGGAGCAGTAGCACCACCGGTGCATCCTTGGGCCCCGCTTCGCGGTAGAAGATCTTGATCCCGTCGACGGATTTGGTTCGATGGTAGACGACCGGATAAGAACCGGTGGTGCCGCGGCTGTCGCGCTGCGGTTTCGCCGATGCATCCGGTGAAGCAGTGGCAACGGCCAATCCGGACAATCCAACGACCAGGTAACGACGATCGATACGGGTTTGTGGCGGCATGACCTCTGCACTTTTCATGTCGATCTCCCTGTCCAGAATCGGTGGCTTTGCGGACGTCAGTCGTCCGCGGCTTCAAACGCCCTGGTAGACCAGCCGGGTGAAGAAGCCGGGGTCGATCACGAACTGCCCCCATATCGCATCGAAGGCCGCGGTCGGTTTGGCAGCCACGGCTTCGTCCCGCGTTCGTCCCTGGCTCTTGAGACGGGCGACGTTGTCGCGGATCGTCACCAGCATGTCGCGAAACGCCTGGAGTTCGGCTCTGTTGCCAACCGGCTTGCCGTGACCGGAGATCACGATCGTATCCTGTCCGGTCGCTGCGAGATTGGCTTCGGAAGCCGCGATCATCCCGTTGATGCTGCCGCCAGTCGAGTAATCGATGAACGGATAGATGCCGTTCCAGAAGGTATCGCCGACATGAACGACGTTGGCTTCTGCAAAGGTGACGGAGATGTCGCTGTCGGTATGCGCGGGCCCGTAATATTTCAGGCCGATCGAGGTTCCGTTGAGTCTGAGCTCATAGGTGCTGGAAAATACGTCGCTGGGGATGCCGCCTGGTCCCAGCGGAAGGAAATTGTAGTCCCAGTCCTCTACGCGCTGAACTTCGAGGAGGTACTTTCGCGTGTTCTCCTGCGCGATGATCCTGGCGCCAGCGGAATGGAGCCATTCGTTGCCATCGGCGTGATCGAAATGCCAGTGGGTGTTGACGAGATGGGTGACGGGATCGGCGCCGAGATCGGCCATCGCCTTGGTGAGCTGGGGACGCGAGACGCGGATGCCGGCATCGACTAAAACCTTGCCGTCGGGACCGGTCAGGACCGCGACATTTCCGCCGGAGCCTTCGAGCACGGCTATGTTGCCTCGGAGTTTGTGCGTGGTGATCGGCGATGTCGCCGCACTGTCCTTGATCAGGCTGACAAGGCCTCGCGCTTCAGCGTAGGCCTGCCGCGGCGAAAGCCAACCGTTAGTAGCGGCAATCGTCGCACCGCTCAGGCAGCAGAGACAGAAATTGCGGCGCGACAGCAGGGCTCTGGTCTCTAACTCCATAGCGTCCTCGATTGACGGCCGGGCGACGGCATTCAAAACGCACGGCGGCTTTGCGCATATCCACCGCGTAGCCGATTGTCGCTGTGGGGAGCAGACGGTATGCTTGAGAAGCACCTTCTCAAGATATGGAAAGCGTATCCGATGGACCGGTTGGAGGCAATGTCGGTGATCGTCGCGGTCACTGAGACAGGAAGCTTTTCAGCCGCTTCGCGGCGCCTCAACACGCCGGTCGCGACAGTCAGCCGCACGGTCGCCGAGCTGGAGGCGCGGTTGAAGGCCCAACTATTTCAGCGATCCTCGCGCCAGATGAAGCTGACCGATGTCGGACGATCCTACATCGAAGCCTGCAAGCGCATTATCGGGCAGGTAGACGACGCGGAGCGCGAGGTCTCCGGCGAGTACAGGATTCCGAAAGGAGATCTCGCGGTCACGTCGCCCTGGGGGCTCGGACACATGCACCTGTTGCCGATCGCGCTCGAATTCATGGATGCCTTTCCAGACATCGCGCTGCGGCTCGTCCTGACCGACCGCATTGTCAACACGGCCGAGGAGAATATCGACATTTCGGTTCGCATCGGCAACCTCCCGGACAGCAACCTGATCGCGACCCGAGTCGGCTCGGTCCGGTTCGTGCTCTGTGCGAGTCCCGGTTATGTTGCCAAGCACGGCCAACCGAAGGTGCCTGCCGATCTGGCTGCTCATGACTGTATCAGTATCGACAGCCTCGCGGCTCAGCGGAACTGGAAGTTCGTCATCGACGGCCGCGAAGTAGCGGTGCCGATCCGGTCGAGATTGACTTTGAGCGACTCCGAGGCTGCGGTCGAAGCCGCGATCGCGGGTGCCGGCATCACCCGCGTCATGTCGTACAAGATGGAAGCCGCACGGCGCGCCGGAAAGCTCGTTTTGATGCTGGAACCATTCGAACAGGCGCCATGGCCGGTGCATATCGTCTACGCGGAGCGCAAGCCCGAGCCACTCAAGCTCCGATCTTTTCTCGACTGGGCCACGCCGCGCCTTAAGGAGCGGCTCGCTTAGCTCGTGTTACTCCTTCACCGCACCGGTCAGCGAGGACACGTAGTAATCGACGAACAGCGAATAGAAGATCGCAACCGGCAGCGAGCCGAGCAGTGATCCCGCCATCAGCGCGCCCCACTGGTAGACGTCGCCGGTGACGAGCTCGGTCAGGATCGCAACCGGCACGGTCTTGTTCGCGCCGCTCTGGATGAAGGCGAGCGCGTAGATGAACTCGTTCCAAGACAGCGTGAAGGAGAAGATGCCGGCCGAGATCAGCCCGGGCACCGCCAGCGGTAGCGTGATCCGCCGCAGGATCTGGAGGCGCGTGGCGCCGTCGACCAGCGCGCATTCCTCGAGCTCGTAGGGGATCGACTTGAAATAGCCGATCAGGAGCCAAGTGCAGAACGKCACCAGGAAGGTCGGATAGACCAGGATCAGCGCCATCGGTGAGTCGAACAGGCCGAACTGCACCACGACGGTGGCGAGCGGGATGAATAGGATCGACGGCGGCACGAGGTAAGCGAGATAGATGCCGAGGCCAACATATGGACTGCCGCGGAAGCGCAGCCGCTCGATGGCATAGGCGGCGAGCGTGCTCGCGATCAGCGACAGCGTGGTCGACCCGATCGCAACGATCATCGTTGTCCACAGCCAGCGCGGATAGGCGGTGTCGAACAGCAGGTGCTTGACGTGCGCCAGCGTCGGCGAAGTGATCCAGAACGGGTTGTGATCCTTGAAGTTCATCAGCTCTGCGTTCGGCTTGAACGACGTGATCGCCATCCAGTAGAACGGAAACAGCAGGATCAGCACGAAGCAGCCGAGCGGCAGGTAGATCATCATCAGCCGCCGCAGCCCGGAATCCCAAGCCATGGTGTCGGGCGGTGTGTTGGCGACGGCGGCCGGCTGCGCGACAGTATCAGTCATTGGCCTCTCCCTGCTGCCATTTGCGGCGCGCCAGGCCGAAATATGAGAACAGCGTCGCGAACACCAGGAACGGGATCATCGACACCGCGATCGCGGCACCTTCGCCGAGCTCGCCGCCGGCAATGCCGCGCTGGAACGCGAGCGTCGCCAGCAAATGGGTCGAGTTCACCGGGCCGCCGCGGGTGATGGCGTAGACGAGCTGGAAGTCCGTGAAGGTGAAGATGATCGAGAAGGTCATGACGATCGCGAGGATCGGCATCATCATCGGGAAGGTGATGTAGCGGAAGCGCTGCCAGGCGCTGGCGCCGTCGAGCATCGCGGCCTCGTAGAGCGAGGGCGAAATGGTCTGCAGGCCCGCGAGCAGCGAGATCGCGACGAAGGGAATGCCGCGCCAGATATTCGCCGCGATTAGCGAGAAGCGCGCTGGCCAGGGCGCGCCGAGGAAGTCGATGTTGGTGGTGCGCCAATGCAGCACGTCGACCAGCAAATAGGAGATGATCGAGAATTGCGGATCGTAGATCCACCAGAACGCCAGCGCCGAGAGCACCGTCGGCACGATCCAGGGCAGCAGCACGATGGCGCGCAAGAGGCTCTTGAACGGAAAATGGTTGTTGAGCAGCAGCGCGAGCCAGAAGCCGAGCGCGAACTTTCCGAAGGTCGCGACCGCCGTATAGAACACGCTGTAGAACACCGCGCCCCACCAGAGGGGATCGGTGAGCAGATACTGGAAATTCTCAAGGCCCACGAAGACGCCACGTCGGCCGATCGTGGTGTCGGTGAAGGCGAGCCAGATGCCGAGACCGAGCGGGTAGGTGAGGAAGACGGCGAGCAGCCCGATCGCAGGCGCGAGGCACATCACGATCAGGAACGGCTTGTAGTCGAACAGCCGCACCAGCCAGGATTGCTGCCGGTGCGCCAGTACGGGGGAGGAGAGGGTGGTCACGGACATCGGGTCGTTGTCCTGTTCTAGGCTGTTACCACACCGCCATTGCGAGCGATGCGACTTGTCCGCCGCAGCTTTGGCGAAGGCAGAAGCAATCCAGTCTGTCTCCGCAGTTGCAGTCTGGATTGCTTCGTCGCATCGCTCCTTGCAATGACGGCCGCGTTGTCGTCGGCTCTACCTCTGCCTGCGGAAGTACCGCTTGCAGCGCTGTTCCGCTTCCGCAGCCGCGGCTTCGGGCGTCGCCGCACCGGTCGCGACCGAGGCGAACATCTGCACCGTCACATAGTCCGCACGCACCGCACCTGTAGCGGTCGAAATCGGACCCTTGTAGCCGGCGTAGTACGTGCTGTTCATGGTGTCCCTGAAGATCGCGACCTTGGGATCGCCCTTCCACACCGCCGCATCGGCGTAAGCCGCAAGCGGTTGCGACCAGTAACCGCTGTTGGCGTTGAGCCACGGCTCGTACTGGTCCTTCTCCAGCATGAACTGCAGGAAGGCCTTCGCCGCGTTCGGATACTGGCTGTGCTTGAACACCATGGCGTTCAGCGTCAGTCCCGACATCGGCGAGATCGGTGCAAGGCCCTTCGGCAGCAGCTGATGTTCGGAATCCTCGGCGATCGCCGCGGTCGCCGGATCGTTCTTCAGCGAGAAATACAGCGAGACGCCGTTCGCCGTCAGCCCGATTTCCTGCGAGGAATAGGCGCGATTGTTGCTGACGTCGTTCCAGGACGGCGTACCGGCGATGAAGGTCGGGTAGAGCTCCTTCACGAAATTCAGCGCCGCGATGGTCTCCTTGCTGTTGATGGTGACATTGCCTTCCTCATCCAGCAGCGAGGCATTGTGCGACCACATCATCCAGTCCGCAAAGCCGTTGCCGTCGCCGACGGCATTGCCCAGCGCAAAGCCAGCGGGCTTGCCGGCCTTCTGCAGCTTCTTGCAGAGGTCCAGGAGCCCGGCATGATCGTCCGGCGCCTTGTCGAACCCGACGGATTTGAGGATGGATTTGCGATAGATCAGGGGACCGGCGGTGGCCCCGAACGGGAGCCCGATCCAGGTATCGCTCTTGGCCTTCTTGCCGTAGGCCTTCGCAAGGTTCTGCCAGCCGCCATACTTCTTGCCGAGATAGTCGGCGACGTCGGTCAGCTCGATCAGCTTGTCGACATAGATGTGCGGCGCGTCGGAGAAGCCGATGATGATGTCGGGGCCGGCGCCGGAATTCGAGGTCACCGCGGTCTGCTGGTTGATGTCCTCCCAGCCGACGAAATCGACCTTGACCTCGACCCCGGTCTCCTTGGTGAATTTAGCCGCGTTGGCGCGGAATACGTCTTCGTCGGCCTGGACGAAGCGCACCGGCCGCAGCATGCGCAGGGTTGCACCCTTCTCGATCGGCAGTTTCGGTGCGGGGACGTCCGCGGCCTTGATCGTGGATTGGGCGTGCGCTGCAACACCGGTTGCCGCGAGCGCCGTAGCGGACAGGCCCAGAGCCAAGGCATCACGACGGGTGATGTCGTTCCTCATCAGTTCCTCCCTATGATGTCTCCCTTCCCGGCGTTGATCGCCGGTGAAGGGCCGTTCCGATTCCCGGCGCGTTTTGCGGCCGGCCGCCTAGCTGTTCGGGCCGCGATCCATGCTGACGGGCTGCCAGCGGCGGAGCGCGGTGTTCTGCAGCACCGACGGATTGACGCAGCTTACCGGCCACATGCCCTGAAGCACCAGTGACAATTCGTAGCCCACGCGGCGCTTGCGCGCCTCGTCGAACCGTGCCGAGGCCGAGGCGACATGGGCGGTCAGCGTCACGTTCTCCATGCTGAGGATGGGATTGTTGTGCGAGGGCGGCTCCTTCTCCAGCACGTCGAGGGCGGCGTGCGCAATCCAGCCCTCCTGGAGCGCCTTGATCAGGCTTTCCTCGTCCACGGTGGCGCCGCGGCCGGTATTGATGAAGACCGATCCTTTCTTCATCTGCCGGAAGTGCTTCTCGGTGAGCATGTGATGCACCTCGGGCCTCGCCGGGGCGTGCATCGAGACGAAATCCGACTGCGACAGCACCTCGTTCAGCGTCGCCGGGATCACGCCATGGTCGTACATCAGCGTTTCCTGGATGAAGGGATCGTAGGCCATCATGCGCAGGCCGAACGGGGCGGCGCGCTTCGCAACGGCACGCGCGACGCGGCCGAACGAGACGAAGCCGAGCGTCTGGCCCATCAGCCGCGGGATCTTCAACAGCGCTGGCCGGCCCTCGGCCCAGCGCCCATCGCGCACCATCCTGTCCTGCTCGACCAGGCGGCGGAAGCCGGCGAGCAGCAGCATCATGGCGTGGTCGGCGACCTCCTCGATGAAGGTGTCGGGGATGTTGGTGACGGGAATGCCGCGGGCGGTCGCGGCCTTCACGTCGACGCTGTCGACGCCGACAGAGCCGAGCGTGATGACCTTGCAGCTCTCCAGCGCGTCGATGATGGTCTTGGAGATCGGGATGCCCTTGGCATAGATGGCATCGGCGTTTTTCGCGGCGGCGATGAATTCGGCCTCATTGGCCGGCGCCTCGATGATCTCGGCATCGATCGGATCGAGCGCCTCGCGCTCGAAGGAATAGTCGCTGCCTGCGACCGTGAAGCTCGCGCCCTTCGGCGTCACCACCCTGTATTTCGGCATTTCCTGCTCCCGATTTGGTCTGTCGGTTCTTGTTGTGACCTGCACCTTGTGGGCGGGCCTTTGCGTCTTTTACGCGAAATCGGAGCGGTCGCGTACAATCGTCGGTTGCCGCTGCGGCGATTTATTCGACTGTTTCGGCCTTCCGTCCGGGCTTCTACGGAGCCGCCCGTAACAGGTTGATAAGAGGTCACACACTAAAAGTTGAATCAAATTTATCGATTCCCTTGCGCGCCCGTATCCCATTATTGCCGGAGCTGTCCCGTGAAGTTGAGCAATCTGAAGATCGCCCCCAAGCTCGGTATCCTTGTCGGCGTCACCCTGTTCGGCCTTTGCCTCTCCGGTGTTCTCGCCGGCTATCTGATGAAGCGCGAGATGGTGAATGCGCGCATCGACCAGGCCAAGTCGATCGTCGACCTGGGTCGCAACTACGCCGCGGCGCTGAAGAAACGCGTCGATGCCGGCGAGCTGACCAAGGATGCGGCGCTGGCCGACCTTCGCCGTTACGGCAACGCGATGACCTACGACAACGGCTCGGGCTATCTGTTCGGCACGTCCTATGACGGCATCACCCAGCTCGCGCCCGATCCGAAGCAGATCGGCACCAACCGCATGGATGTCGTGACCAACGGCCGCAAGCTCTCCGTCGAGCTGATGGACGGCGTCAAGGCCAACGGCTCGATCCTGCTCTATTATGATTACGTGAAGCCCGGCCAGGAGACGCCGATCAGCAAGATCGGTTACGCCGTCGCGGTGCCCGGCTTCGACATGTATCTCGGCACCGGCGCCTATCTCAGCGACATCGACGCCAAGATGGGCCCGGTCTACTGGCTGCTAGGTCTTGCCATGCTCGGCATCGTCATCGTCGCCGGCGGCGTTGCCTGGCTGATCAGCCGCGGCATCAGCCGCCCGCTGGAACTGCTCGGCGCCCGCATGAAGGATCTCGCCGACGGCAAGCTCGAGGGTGAGATTCCCGGGGTTGGTCGCGGCGACGAGGTCGGCGCGATGGCTTCGACCGTCCAGATCTTCAAGGACAACGCGGTCCGCATCCGCGGCCTCGAGAAGACCGAGGCCGATGCCAAGGAGCGTGCCGCGGCGGAACGTCGCAGCGCGATGGAGGGCATCGCCAGCGATTTCGAGCGCAGCGTCAACGGCATCGTCCGCTCGGTCTCCTCGGCCGCCGCCGGCATGCAGAGCACCGCGCAGTCGATGACCGCGACGGCCAGCGACGCCTCGTCGCGTGCGGCGACGGTCGGCGCCGCCTCGCAAAAAGCCTCCGGCAATGTCGGCACGGTTGCCGCAGCCGCCGAGGAATTGTCGAGCTCGGTTGCGGAAATCTCCCGCCAGGTCACGCGCTCGACCGAAGTCGCGAGCCGGGCCGTCAGCGATGCCGAGCGCACCAACGCCACCGTGCAGGTGCTCTCGACCGGCGCCGAGAAGATCGGCGAGGTCGTCAAGCTGATCCACTCGATTGCGGCGCAGACCAACCTGCTTGCGCTCAACGCCACCATCGAAGCGGCGCGCGCCGGCGAGTCCGGCCGCGGCTTCGCGGTGGTGGCCTCCGAGGTCAAGGCGCTGGCGAACCAGACCGCGAAGGCGACCGAGGAAATCTCCGCGCAAGTGGCGGCGATGCAGACCTCGACCAGCGACGCGGTCACCGCGATCTCCGGCATCACCCAGACCATCGCCGAGATGAGCGAGATCACCGCCGGCATTTCCGCCTCGATCGAGCAGCAGGGCGAAGCGACCCGCGAGATCGCCCGCAACATCCAGTCGGTCGCGGCCGGCTCGAACGAGATCAACGCCAATATCGGCAGCGTCACCTCGGCCGCGGAAGCGACCGGCTCTGCTGCCACCGACGTGCTCACCAACGCCCGCGAGCTGGACAGCCAGTCCGGCGCGCTGCGCAGCGCCGTCGACGGCTTCCTCGCCAAGGTCCGCGCGGCGTAAAGCCGAACGCACGGAATTCGCTGAATTGGTAGGGTGGGCAAAGGCGCGCAAGCGCCGTGCCCACCTTTTTTCTTTTTCAACTTTTCGGCTGTCATGCCCCGCGAAGGCGGGGCATCCAGTACGCCGCGGCCCATCGGGTCAATCACCAACGTCTCGGAATACTGGATCGCCCGCCTTCGCGGGCGATGACACCTTCCTAGACCCCCTACTGCTTCTCGATCTTCGCGTTCGTGATCAGCTTCTCCCACAGCACCAGCTGCTCGTTCACGAACGTGCCGAGCTGCTCCGGCGTGCCGGAGAAGGCGTCCATGCCGAGCGTGGCGAGCTGGGCCTTGATCTCCGGCTTCTCGACGATCTTCCTGATCTCGGCGTTAAGTCTGGTCACGATCTCCTTGGGCATGCCGGCGGGGCCAAAATAGCCCTGCCACGACGAGATGTCGAAATCGGGCACGCCGGCCTCCTGCATCGAGGGCAGGTTCGGCACCAGCGGCGAGCGGTCCTTGGTGGTGACAGCGAGCGCGCGCAGCGCGTTGCCGTTGACGTGGGGCAGGCCGGTCAGGATGTCGACGAACATCATCGAGACGCGGCCGCCCATGACGTCGTTGAGCGCCGGCGGCGAGCTCTTGTAGGGCACGTGCAGGAGATCGAGCCCGGCATTGTGCGCAAAGGTCGCACCCGACACGATCGCCGAGGACGAGCCCGACGCGTAGCTCAGCTTGCCCGGATTGGCCTTGCCGTAGGCGACGAGCTCGCCGACGGTCTTGGCCGGCACCTCCGGGTGAATCACCAGCATGAAGGGCAGGTCGCCGGTGCGCGCGATCGGGGTGAAGTCCTTGACGGGGTCGTAGGTCAGKCTCTTGAGCAGATAGGGATTGGCCGAATGCGTGGTGTTGGTCGTCACCAGCAGCGTGTAGCCGTCGGGGGCGGCGCGCGCCACAAAGGTCGCGGCGATCATGCCGTTGGCGCCGGCCTTGTTCTCGATCACGATGCCGACGCCGAGCGCCTGCGACAAATGCTGCGAGATCAGCCGCGTCGTGGTGTCGGTGCCGCTGCCGGCCGCGAACGGCAGCACCAGCGTGATGTTGCGGCTCGGATAATTGTCGGCCTGCGCGGCGGATGCGGCGGCGAGACAAAGTGCGGCTGCGCCGGCGGCGCGCAGAGCGCGGATCAGTGATGACAGCATGTCTGGACGTTCCCTCTTTTTCGTTGGCGGGGAACCTAGCTTCTCTTCGCAAAAATCGGAAGACGGGAGTTTGCTGCCCACCTCGCGGAATTATTTCACCGCAGAACCCTGGCGAGAGGCGAACACGACGCCGGCGAGCACGAGCGCATAGCCGATCAAATGGAACGGCTGGAGCTTTTCGCCGAGCAGGACGATCGCCATCGCCGAACCGAACACCGGGACCAGATGGAAGAACGGCGCGGCGCGGTTCGGGCCGATCAGCGCCACGCCGCGGTTGAAGAAGAGATAGGCCAGCGTCGAGGGAAAGATCAGGATGTAACCCAGCGTCGCCAGCGTCACCCCGTCGAGTTGCAGGACGCGGCCGCTTAGGGCTTCCCAGATCGCGGCGGGCAGCAGCATCGTCGCGCCACAGAAGGTGGTGAAGGAGAGAAACGAGAGCTGGTGGATCTTCGGCCGCCGCGGGATGAAGGCGGAGTAGAGCCCGAACGCCACGAGCGAAGAGGCGAACATGATGTCGCCCCTGTTGAAGCTGATGCTCGCGAGCGCGGCGAGATCGCCGCGCAGGATGATGATCAGCACGCCGAGAAGCGAGATCGCGATGCCGGCGAGCTGCGCACCCGTCAACCGCACGCCGAACAGCACCAGCGACCACAGCGCCACGAACAGCGGTCCGGCCGACTGGATCAGCAGCGCGTTCAGCGCCTCCGTGTATTGCATCGCCCAGTACGAGATCGCGTTGTTGAAGGCAAAGCCGACAAGCGACAGGAACAGCATCAGCGGCAGGCTTTTGCGCAAATTCGGCCAGTCGCGCTTCAGATGCGGCCAGGCGAACGGCAACAGGATCAGGAACACGCCGAACCAGCGGATCGTGGTCACCGTCAGCGGCGGCACATGCGCGCCGACATGGCGCGCGAGCACGATGTTGCCGGCCCAGAACAGCGAGCTCAGGCTGAGCAACAGGTAAGGCTGGTTGTTGAGCCAACTGGCCGGATTCGAGGCCTTTGGCGCGGGCGAAGCAATCGTCATTGGCGTTGGATGCGACCTTGCGCCGGATTCTTGTTGTGACACAAGTCTCGCGGCCGCAAGGCTACAATGCAGGCATGGCTTGAGGAGGTGTCATTGGCGGTTAATATGTTGAACATCGAGGGCCTGGAGCGGCTCGATGCAAATGCACCGGTGGTGATGCTGAACCTGATGCGTTTTCACCAGCGCTCGCGCGACGGCGACGGTTCAGGCTGGGACGCGTATCTTCGTTACAGCGCGATCACCGTGCCCATGATCAGGGCACGCGGCGGCACGCTGCTGTGGACCGGCGAAGCGAAAGCGGTCGCGCTCGGCCCGCAAGATGGCAACGACTGGGATTTCGTCGCGCTGGTCTATTACCCAACGGTTGCGGCTTTCATCGACATGATGACGTCGGAGGCCTACGAGACGCAGGCCGATCCGCATCGCGTCAACGGCTGGGCCGAGCACGTGATCATCGCGACGAACGAAGCGTACAGCAAGTTCAGGATGAGTTCACACCGAGATTCGTAGGGTGGGCAAAGGCGCGCTCTTCGCGCGCCGTGCCCACCATCCTTCGCGTTTCAACTGGCATGGTGGGCACGCTTCGCTTTGCCCACCCTACGATGTTGAGTTACGTCGCCTGCTTCCGCGACGCCACGAACACGCCGGCCAGCACCAGCGCAAAGCCGATGAAATGAAACGCCTGCGGGTGTTCGCCGAGGAACGCCATCGCCATGATCGAGCCGAACACCGGCACGACATGAAAGAACGGCGCGGCGCGGTTGGCGCCAATCAGGCGCACGCCGCGATTGAAGCAGAGATAGGCGAGCGTCGAGGGGAACACCGCGACATAGAACAGCGTCAGCAGGTTCGGCCCGTCGAGCTTCATCACGGGACGCGCGGACAGCTCCCATATCTCGAGCGGAATCAGGCAGGCGGCGCCGGCGCCGAAGGTGAAGGCGAGGAATGACAGGCCGTGCATCGGCGGCCGCTTCAGGGTCAGCACCGAATACAGCGCGAAGATGATCAGCGCGACGATGAAGATGAGGTCGCCCTTGTTGAATGCGATGTTCGACAGCGTGGTGAAATCGCCGTGCAGCAGGATCGTCAGCACGCCGCACATCGAGAGAGCCACGCCGAACGCCTGTGCCGCGGTGAGGCGGACGCCGAGGATGGCCAGCGACCACAGCGCCACGACCAGCGGCGCGGCCGACTGCAGCAGCAGCGTGTTGAGTGCCTGGGTATGTTCCAGCGCCCAATATTGCAGCGTGTTGAAGGCGCCGATGCCGGTGATCGACAGCACGATCATCAGGCCGAGCCTGCTGCGGATCGCGGGCCAGTCCTGGGCGAGATGTTTCCAGGCGAACGGCAGCACCAGCAGGAAGGCGAAGGTCCAGCGCAGGAACGACAGCGTCACCGGCGGGATGTGGCCGGCGGCCAGCCGCCCGACAATGGCGTTGCCGGCCCAGCACAGCGCGGTGATGCTGAGGAGCAGATAAGGCTGGTTGGCGATCCAGCTGTGACTGGATGATTCGGGGCTCGTGGTCTGGCCGGTGGCGGACATTGTGGTTGTTATGGCCCCCGCGTGGAGTACGCCGAGGCACCGGCCCGGCAAGCTCGGGCCGGCTGATAGCCCGGCATGCCCAAAGACACGGAAATCGAAGTGGCATCAACGGGGGGCGGACGCATCGCGACCATGCAGCGGCGGATCAGCCTCGCGCGTTGGCCGAAGCTTACGAAATGGCCATGGAAGGCTTCTGGATTTTACGGGGATATCAAAGGGTTAAACTGCGTCTTGAGCCCCGAAAAAGCCCCGTTCCTGCTTGCCTAGAGAGGCTGCTTCCTTTATCCGGTTGGCTGCCTCGCGTGCGAACGGCTCCGGCCGTCAGCTGGGCTGGCGCATCTAAAATCTTCAGAGGATTACCCGCGAATGGCCAACGTTGTCGTCGTCGGAGCCCAGTGGGGCGACGAAGGGAAGGGCAAGATCGTCGACTGGTTGTCGGAGCAGGCGGACATCGTCGTCCGCTTCCAGGGCGGTCATAACGCCGGCCACACGCTGGTCATCAACGGCAAGACCTACAAGCTCGCGCTGCTGCCCTCCGGTGTGCTGCGCGACCAGAAGCTGTCGGTGATCGGCAACGGCGTGGTGTTCGATCCGCAGGCCTTCCTCGACGAGGTCACCAAGCTGCGCTCGCAGGGCGTCGCGATCTCTCCGGACAATCTGCGCGTCGCCGAGAACGTCACCCTGATCCTGCCGCTGCACCGTGAGCTCGACGCGCACCGCGAATCCGCCAATGCGGCAACCGCGATCGGCACCACCCGCCGCGGCATCGGACCGGCCTATGAAGACAAGGTCGGCCGCCGTGCCATCCGCCTGATGGACCTCGCCGATCTCGACACCCTCCCGCACAAGATCGACCGGCTGCTGGCGCATCACAACGCGCTGCGCCGTGGCCTCAACCTGCCGGAGTTCGACGGCAAGGTGATCCTGAAGGAATTGACCGCGCTGGCGCCGGAGCTGCTGCCCTATGCCGAGACGGTGTGGCGGTTGCTCGACATCAAGCGGCGCGAAGGCAAGCGCATGCTGTTCGAGGGCGCGCAAGGCGCGCTGCTCGACGTCGACCACGGCACCTATCCCTACGTCACCTCGTCCAACACGGTGGCGGCGCAGGCCGCGACCGGCTCGGGCCTCGGCCCCGGTGCGGTCGGCTATGTGCTCGGCCTGTGCAAGGCCTATACGACCCGGGTCGGCCAGGGCCCGTTCCCGACCGAGCAGGACAACGAGACCGGCCGCAAGATCGGCGAGCGTGGCCGCGAGTTCGGCACCAACACCGGCCGTCCGCGCCGCTGCGGCTGGTTCGACGCCGTGCTGGTCCRCCAGGCGGTCCGGACCTGCGGCATCAACGGCCTGGCGCTGACCAAGCTCGACATCCTCGACGGCTTCCACACGATCGAGGTCTGCACTGGCTACAAGCTCGACGGCAAGGAGATCGACCACTTCCCGGCCGGCGAGGGCGCCCAGGCCCGGGTCGAGCCGATCTACGAGACCATCGAGGGCTGGAAGGAGCCGACCGCCAATGCCCGTTCCTGGGCGGACCTGCCGGCCCAGGCCATCAAATATGTCCGCCGGATCGAGGAATTGGTGGGGTGCCCGGTCGCACTGCTTTCCACCAGCCCGGAACGCGAGGATACTATTCTGGTGCAAAATCCGTTTGAGGCTTAACGATATCTTACCGGGACGTGCGCTAGTTGAGTTGAAATGGCTGATTACTATCCGCTGATCGCCCGCGCTATTTCCGCCCTGGACCCCAACGCTCCCGGCGAAAGCCGTCGCGCGCTCTATGAGCGCGCGCGCACGGCCCTGATCGCGCAGCTCCGCAGCGTGCAGCCGCCGCTCTCCGAATCCGAGATCACCCGCGAACGGCTGTCGCTGGAAGAGGCCGTCCGCAAGGTCGAATCGGAGGCCGCCCAGCGCGCCCGGGAGGCCTCGCGCCCCGGTCCCGGTGGCGGCGCCCGCAGCGGCGGCAGCGGAGACGCCTTCCGCCGGGCCAGCACCCGCGCCGCCGAGGGCAATCCGCCGCCGTCTCAGCCGGCCGCTCCGCGCACCCGTCCGGCTCCGCCGCCGCCGCGTGCCGACCGCCCGTCCTTCAATGTCGATGATCAGGGCGACGCCCCGCGTGCGCCGCGGGCCCCGCGTTTCGACGCGCCGCGCCAGCCGGGTCCCCCGGCGGCGCCGCCGATGCCGGAGCCGCCGGCTGCTCCCCCGGCCGGACGCGATCGCCCGCCCGGGCGCCGTCCGCCCGACATCGGGCCGCCACCGCCTCAGCCGCCGGCACCGGGCGTACGCGGTTTTCGCGACATCACCGCCGACGTGAACGATCTCGGCGGCGCTGCCGCGCAGGCCAACCGCGCCGCGCGTCGCACCTATGCCAATGTGCCCTCGCCCTCGCCGGAGTTCGACCGGCTGGAGCCGAGCCTGGAAAATCGCGCCGGCGAGCAGGACGCGCCCTATTCCTACGACGAGTCGATCGAGGAGGCTGAGCGCTACACGCCGCAGCCGCCATCGTCGCGCCCGCGCGTCGCGCCCGAGCGCGAAGCCAAGAAGCGCGCCCGCACCGGCTCCGCCTTCCCGTTCAAGAGCGCGATCGCCGTCGGCATCGTGCTGATCCTGGTCGGCGCCGGGATCCTCTGGGGCAAGCCCCTGATCCAGACCGTGAGCGGCCTGTTCAAGTCCTCGCCGACCCAGGTGGTGGAGGCGCCGAAGGATCCGGCCCAGCCGCAGAGCAAGCCCAAGATTCCGGATCGCGTCGGCCAGCCTTCGGCCAGCGACCAGCCGGTCGCGCCGGTGGCGCAGAAGGTCGTGCTCTATGACGAGGATCCGTCCGACCCGAAGGGCAAGCAATATGTCGGCTCGGTGGTGTGGCGGCTCGAACCGATCAAGGCCTCGGGCAACCAGAAGGCCGACGTCGCCGTGCGCGCCGACATCGAGATCCCCGACCGCAAGTTCAAGATGACGATGTCGTTCCGCCGCAACACCGACTCGTCGCTGCCGGCGAGCCACACCGCGGAATTGACCTTCATCCTGCCGCCGGACTTTCCGGGCGGCAGCATCTCCAACGTGCCGGGCATCCTGATGAAGTCGAACGAGCAGGCGCGCGGCACGCCGCTTGCGGGTCTCGCGGTCAAGGTCACCGACGGCTTCTTCCTGGTCGGCCTCTCCAATGTCGACGCCGACCGCGCCCGTAACGTCCAGCTCCTGAAAGAGCGCTCATGGTTCGACGTGCCGCTGGTCTACGCCAACCAGCGCCGCGCCATCATCGCCATCGAGAAGGGCGCCCCCGGCGAGCGCGCCTTCAACGATGCGTTCGCGCAGTGGGGCGATTAGGGCGTTTTCGAGCGAAGTGGATACCGGTTCGCGTCAAGAAAACGCGTCAAAACAAGAATCTAGAGCCCCGTTCCGATTCCATCGGAACGGGAAAGGCTCCAGGGCCGGCGCGTGACCGATCTTCACCTCTCCCGACGAGAGAGGTGAATCGAACTCTCAAGCGATCCGATCGGGATTGAACCGGGCCTACTGCGCCGCTGCCTCCCGCTTGCGCGCGGCCGCGTGCTCGCGGTCCATCACGGCGCGGCAGCCAGGGCTGACCTGCGCCTTCTTCTGCACCATGCAGGCCCTGACGCGCGAGATGTCGGGAATCTCACTGGAGCACAGCCGCATCGCATCACCTGTGCACATCTGCTGTGCTTCGGACGAGAAGGCGAGTGCGGGCGATGTCTGGAGTACGATGGCGGTGGTTGCGAAAGCGAAGAGCGAAACGATGGTCGTGTAGCGTGTCATGACGAATGCGTCCCCGAGTTCCGTGGTTTGAACCACTTGGTTTTGGGGCGCCGCACGCGGCTTGATCTGCCGCATGTCACAGCCTTCACGCCGGGAACTTTGGTCCCGCATGTGGTCGCTCGATCTCTCGTGGTGTTCGAATCGAAAAGTGCTGCGCCGCCCGATTCGAGTATGCGCGATTGTCACACGGCTGCAATGGTCCGCTCGAATGAATTCGCAATTGTTGCGTGTCCGTCACGCAGCATGCGGCGCGAGATCAGATCAACCGATCGGACGACGCGTTCGCTTCTTCCGCATCGCTCGCGCCTGATGCTGCGGGGTGTTCCTCGACGGCCGTGACGCCTTTCGCAGTGAGCTCGAACAGATCGCCGTCCTTCATCACGTAGCCGTCGGCGATCAGCTCGCCGATCTTGCCGTGTCGGTCGTCGGCAAAGGCGACCGACTGGCTGATGTCCCGCAGGATCGAGAGCTGTTCGTCGCGCAACATGGCTTCACTCTCCGTGCGCCGGGGATCGTTCCCGGCCTTACATGCCGTGGCTCTGAAACACCTTGCTGCAGGACTTCGACAGCTTGGCCCGGTTGGCCTGCAGGCACGCCTGCACAGCGCCGTCATTGCCGAGGTCCTTCCGGCAGAACCGCGAGGCGTCACGCGAGCAGGCGTTCTGCTCCTGCGGCGTACCCATGTGGCCCTGCGCGAGAGCAGGCGTGATCGACATGCCGCTCAGGGCTGTCAGGGCGAGCGTCGCCATAAGAACGGATTTCCGGGACATCGACAAACTCCAATCTGACTGCAGGTATGAATTTCAGTCCTGTCTGAACTCGTCGCCTTGCCGCTTGTTCCCGTCAGGACGGGCCGGCGCCCCGCTATTCAAGGTTCCCGCGTCGCTGCTATAACAGCGGCGAAGGATGAGGATACTTGATGAAACGCTATCTGGTGTTTGCGCTGGTCGGTCCGTTCGTCGGCGGGTTCCTGCTGCTGCTGACGACGACCTATCAGTCCGGTTACTGGGCCCAGACCAATCTCAGCGAGGTCGGCAAGCTGTTCGCGGTGTTCTTCAAATCGCTGCAATACAGCTATCTGTTCGGCTTCCTGCCCTCGCTGATGATCGGTGCGGTCGACGACATCCTGATCCATGTCCGCCGGATCGGCCCGGTGCTGCGGATGATCCTGGTCGGCCTGTTCGCCTTCGTGCTGGCGTCGCTGACCTACAGCTCGCGCGGGCCGGATTCGGGCACGGTGCAATTCATCCTGTACGGCCTCGTCGGATTCGTGCCGGCGGTGCTTTCATCCTGGCTCGTGCATAGATATGTCGAGGAGCCGCAGCCGGCTGCGGCTTAGACCTGAACGCGCGACGTTCGGGCGCGGCGCGGCAACTTCCGCGACACCAGTGCGTTCTCCAAAGGCCATGACCATGTCCGATGACGACATTCTTGCTCCGCACAGACCCCGTTCCGGGTCCCGCGCGCGCGGGAGTTTTTCGGACACCGAAGCGCGCGGGCCGATCATCGACCAGGACGGCCACGAGATCCGTCCCGAAACACTGGAGCAGGGGTTTCGCGAGTTTCGCTTCGAGTTCGGCCAGGGAAACCCGTTCGGCAATCTGACGCGGGAGCAGCGGGTGGCGCGGATGGAGGCCATCGCAAAGCTGCTCGATGTCGCCTTCATCCTGCCCGGCACGAATATCCGCTATGGCATCGACGGCCTGATCGGGCTGATCCCGATCGTCGGCGACATCATCACCACCGCGATCTCGCTGTGGCTGGTGCGCGAGGCCCGCGCGCTGGGCGCGCCGTGGTATCTCACCGCGCGCATGCTCGGCAATGTCGCGGTCGACGGCGTGGTCGGCATGGTGCCGTTCGCGGGCGATGCCTTCGACGTCATGTTCCGCGCCAACATGCGCAACGTCCGCCTGCTGCGCCGCTGGCTCGACAAGCAGCCGCGGATTTAGCGTGGCGCTTCTTGCTTCGCTTCTCCCCGTAAGAACGGGGGGAGGGAGAAGAGAGAGCACCGCCCCAAAAAGCAAAAAGCGCGACGGCCTTTCGGCCATCGCGCTTTCAGCGCATATCGGGCTTGGCGAAAACTTACGCCGCGTCGGCGTCGGTCTCGGGGGCCGGCGCCGGCCGGGGACGGCGGGGCAGCGGGAAGGCTTCGCTCTCGTAGAGCGAGCGGATGCCGTTCTGGTCGAAGCGCGCTTCCTCGACCTGGAGATAGGCGCCGTTCAGCGAATCCGTCGGCAACTGCTCCATCGCGAACTGCACGGCTTCGGCCGCGGTGCCGAACCGGCGATAGGTGAAGCCTGCACGCTTCTTCTTGCGGATTGCGGCGGGGAAGAGCTCGGCAGAAGTGTTGAAGTTGAACGGACGCAGTGGACGCATGGTCAAAGACCTCGTGATCTTGTCTGGGGCTTTAAGCGCGTGGGGTTTTGAAAGGCAGGGGCCACCATCGAGTGGGTCCGCCGCACATGTCATTTTCGCCCTCTAATATAGGCTGTTTTGACAGAAATGCGACCCCCGCGATGGGAGATGATGAATCCGCGCATGGCAGCTCCGCGAGCGCCGTAAACCAAATAATTTCAATATGTTAGATGGTTTACAGTTTGCCAAGCAGCAGCAGCACGACCAGGACCACCAGCACGACGCCGCCGATCCCCATGCCGGAATGGCCCATGCCATAGCCGTAACCACCGAACCGGCCGGACATGCCGCCCAGCAGATAGATGATCACCAGGATGATCAGGATGGTCCCAAGCGTCATGGTATCCTCCCTGGCGGCTGCCGGATTGCGCGCATCGGTCGCACCGCCAGAAGAGAAAAGCACATCGCGCCGCCGGGTTCCATGACGGAACCGGGCGGCGCGCAATGTTATTTGGGCTCGAGCTTCAGCGCGGCCGAGTTGATGCAGTAGCGCAGGCCGGTCGGGCCGGGGCCGTCGGGGAAGACGTGGCCGAGATGGCCGCTGCACTTGGAGCACAGCACCTCGGTGCGGACCATGCCGTGGCTGGCATCGTGCTCCTCGTCGACATGGCTCTCGACCGCGGGCTGGGTGAAGCTCGGCCAGCCGCATCCGGAATCGAACTTGGCATCGGACTCGAACAGCACATTGCCGCAGCCGGCGCAGACATAAGTGCCGGCGCGGTGGTCGTGCTCATATTCGCCGGAGAAGGGACGCTCCGTCGCCTTCTCGCGCAGCACCGCGTACTGCATCGGCGACAATTCGCGCCGCCACTGCTCTTCGCTCTTGATGACCTTGTCGTCGGTGGTTTTCGTCTTGGTGTCGGGCATGGGTCTCCCGTTTGTTTGGTGAACTTGTTTTCGGTGATCTTCAGATCAGTTGGTGGCCTTGCTGGCGCTCACCAGCGTCGGCTTTTCAATGTAGTTATCCGCGAACAGCTTTTTCAGGTTCTCGACTTTCGGAATGTCGTTGTAGGCGATGTAGGGCTGGTTCGGGTGCAGCGTCAGATAGTCCTGGTGATAGGCCTCCGCCGGGTAGAACGCTTCCAGCGCGCCGACCTTGGTCACGATCGGCTTGCTGAATACCTTGGCGCCGTTGAGCTGGGCGATATAGGCCTCCGCCACCTTCTTCTGCTCATCGGAGGTGGTGAAGATCGCCGAGCGATATTGCGTGCCGGAGTCGGGGCCCTGGCGGTTGAGCTGGGTCGGGTCGTGCGCCACCGAGAAGTAGATCTGGAGGATCTTGCCGTAGGAGATCTTCTTCGGGTCGAACTTGATCTCGACCGACTCGGCATGGCCGGTCCGGCCGCTCGAGACCGTCTGGTAATCGGCCGTCGCCTTGGTGCCGCCGGCATAGCCGGAGACTGCGTTGACAACGCCGACGGTGTGCTGGAAGACGCCCTGGACGCCCCAGAAGCAGCCGCCGGCGATGACGGCGGTCTGGATCCCGGTTGCGGGCGACGCATCCACGGTGGGCGCGGGGATCACGACGGCATCCTCCGCGGCCCTGGACGGCACGGCGAAGGCCAGCGTCAGTGCGGTGGTGGCGGCGAGCAGCGAGGCGAGGGCGGTGCGGCGCATGGCGATCCTCTTCGGAAGGTCTGACAGTGTAGGGCGGCCGGGGACGGGCGAACAGCCTGTTTGGCCGCGTTTTCGGACATCTGAGATACGGGCGCAGACGGCGATTGTTACGGGGAAACGGACACGAGTCTGTGAAAAATAGCCTCAGACGGCGTGGCTTGGCGAGGCCGGGAACTCCGGGCTAGATGAACGCGCGCGATCGCGCTCGACTCAATCATGTGGTGGCTGGAGCTGACCTGACAACATGCTGCGTGTCATTCCCCTGACCCTCGCCATCCTGATCTCAAATGCCGCGATCGCCGCGGCCGAGCCGCAAGCCGGCGAGGACCTCGCCACCTGTCGCGACCGCCAGGCGGAGGCCCAGGCCCGCGCGACGGCCTGCGACAATCTGTTGAAGGCCGATAAGCTCGGCGGCAAGGACAAGTCGCTCGCGCTCGTCGTGCGTGGCAATGCGCTGATCAACAAGCGCGACTATGACCGCGCCATCGAGGCGCTGTCGTCCGCCATCGATCTCGATCCGGACAATGTCGGCGCCATCAACCTGCGCGGGCTCTCCCATGAGCGCAAGGGCGAGGACGATCTCGCCATGGCCGACTACAATCTCGCCATCCTGAAGCGCGCGAATTTCGGCTATGCCTACAACAATCGCGGCACCATCCATCTGCGCCGCGGCGCGCTGCAAAGCGCGCTCGACGACTTCAACCTGTCGATCAAATACACGCCCACGTTCCTGCTCGGCTGGACCAATCGTGCCCGCATGCGCACGCTGAACAAGGATTTCGACGGCGCGATTACCGACTTTGCGGCAGCCGAGAAGATCGACCCGGCCGCGCCGCAGATCGCCGGCAACCGCTGCATCACCTACGGCATGATGGGCAAGTACGACCAGGCTTTCGCCGACTGCGACGGCCTGATCCAGAAGCAGCCCAGGAATACATTCGCGATCAACAATCGCGCCGAGGTCAACGTGATGAAGGGGGACCTCGACGCCGCGCTGAAGGACTACAACACGGTCATCCAGCTCAATCCGAACAGTGTGCGCGCCCATTCCGGCCGCGGCCAGATCTACGAGCGCAGGAAAGATCTCGCCCAGGCCCGCGCCGACTATCGCGCGGCGGCCTATTCGCTGACGAGGTTCGACGAGCCCGACGTCGCGCGCGCTCGCGCCATCGCGCAGGAGCGCCTGGCCGCGCTGACGCCGCAGGCGCCGGCCGGGTCCACCGGGCGCCGCGTGGCGCTCGTGATCGGCAACGGCGCCTACAAGAACGTCCACGCCTTGCCCAATCCGCCGCGCGACGCGAAAATGATTGCAAACGTGCTGCGCGATGTCGGCTTCCAGACCGTGATCTCCGTCAGCGACCTCTCCCGCGACAAGTTCTTCGAGGCGCTGCAGACGTTTGCCACCGAAGCGGAGAATGCGGATTGGGCGGTGGTCTATTACGCCGGCCACGGTTTCGAGATCGGCGGCGTCAACTATCTCGTCCCTGTTGACGCCAAGCTTGCCGCCGACAGGGACGCCGAGACCCAGGCGGTCGCGCTGGAGCAGGTGATCGCAGCGGTGGGCGCTGCGAGAAAAGTGCGTCTGGTGATGCTGGATGCCTGCCGCGACAATCCCTTTGCGCCGGCCATGCAGCGCACGCTGTCGCTCAAGCTGGTGGACAAGGGCTTTTCCAACATCGAGCCCGGCGCCGGCTTCATGGTGGTCTACGCCGCCAAGCACGGCGAGACTGCGCTGGACGGCGATGGCGGCGCCGACAGCCCCTTCGCCACCGCGCTCGCCCGCGAGATCAAGGTGCCGAAGGTCGAGATCCGGAAACTGTTCGACATCGTCCGCGACGACGTCTGGTCCGCCACCAAGCACGAGCAGCAGCCGTTTTCATACGGTTCGCCGCCGGGCCGCGAGGATTTTTATTTTGTTGCGGGGAAGTGAGGGTTGCCGGTGTGAGACGCGAAAGCCGCGCCTCATTCGCGGTGTCGTAGGGTGGGCAAAGCGACTTGTCCGCCGTAGCTCGAAGAGCGAAGGCGGAAGCGTGCCCACCATTTTTATTGAATGTGTGGAGAGATGGTGGGCACGGCGCGTTGCGCCTTTGCCCACCCTACGGCAACGTCACACGACGATACTCAACCGCTTCGCCGCCCGCGTAATTCCCGTGTACAGCCACCGCGCCCGGCTATCCTGAAACGCAAAGCTCTCGTCGAACAGCACGACGTCGTCCCATTGCGAGCCCTGCGATTTGTGCACGGTCAGCACATAGCCGTAGTCGAACTCGTCATACGGCTTGYGCTGCTCCCAGGCGATCGCCTCGACGCCGCCCTCGAAGCAATCGGCGCGCACAGAGACTTTTGTCACCTTGTGACCGAAGTCTTCATCCGGCGACAGCCGCATGCTGAGGATGCGCGATTTCGAGCGCGAGGTGTTGCGCGACTTCACGCGCCACAGGCCGCCGTTGAACAGGCCCTTCTTGCGGTTGTTGCGCAGGCACACCAGCTTGTCGCCGGCGACCGGGAAGACATCCTCGATGTTCTGGCGCTGGCGCACCCGCATGTTGTAGGCGCGGCGCGTGTTGTTGCGGCCGACCAGCACCTGGTCGGCGCCCATGACGCGGTCCGGGTCGAGCTCTTTCCGCGACACCACCTCGCTCTCGCCGTAACGGCCGATATCGAGCTCGCGGCCCTCGCGCACATCCATCGACATCCGCACGATCGGATCGTCCTGGGCCTGGCGATGCACCTCGGTCAGCATCGCGTCGGGCTCGGTGTTGGTGAAGAAGCCGCCACCCTGGATCGGCGGCAGCTGCGCGGGATCGCCGAGCACCAGCAGCGGGCAATCGAACGACATCAGGTCGCGGCCCAATTCGGCGTCGACCATCGAGCATTCGTCGATCACGATCAGCTTGGCCTTGGAGGCCGGCGCGTCGTCCCACAGCTCGAAGCTCGGCTGCTCCTCGCCGGATTCGCGGGCGCGGTAGATCAGGGAGTGAATGGTGGAGGCCTCGTCGCAACCCTTGTTGCGCATGACCAGCGCCGCCTTGCCGGTGAAGGCGGCGAACTTCACCTCGCCGTCGACGCCTTCGGCGATGTGCCGCGCCAGCGTGGTCTTGCCGGTGCCGGCAAAGCCAAACAGGCGGAACACCGGCGGCGTGCCGTTGCGGCCGGGTTTTGCCTTGAGCCAGTCGCCAACGGCTTTGAGCGCGGCATCCTGATGCGGGGTGAAAGTGGCCATGTCTGTCTTGAGGAAGGGCAGAATCGAGGCGATTCGCCATCCCTCGAAACTAACCATTCGGCCCAAGGGTTCAAGCGGCCCAGCCGCCCCTATTGCCAGCCGGGAACGCCGCGCATGTCGGGCAGGTGGTGGGCGATGCCCTTGTGGCAGTCGATGCAGGTCTTTTCCTTCGTGAACAGGAAGCGCTGGTGCGCCACCGAGGCCCGCGGCGACTGCTTGGTGATGTCCATGGAATCGGCGCTGTGGCAGTTGCGGCATTCCAGGGAATCGTTGGCCTTGAACCGTGCCCATTCATGTGCGGCCAGCTCGAGCCGGTGGTCCAAAAATTTCTCGCGGGTGTCGATCGTGCCGAAGATCTTGCCCCAGACCTCCTTGGAGGCCTGCATCTTGCGCGCGATCTTGTCGGTCCAGTTGTGCGGCACGTGGCAGTCCGGGCAGGTCGCGCGCACGCCGGAGCGATTGGTGAAGTGGATGGTCGACTTCAGCTCGGCGAAGACGTTTTCGCGCATCTCGTGACAGCCGGTGCAGAACTTCTCGGTGTTGGTCAGTTCCAGCGCGGTGTTGAAGCCGCCCCAGAAGATCACGCCGGCCGCAAAGCCCGCGAGCACCAGCACGCCGAGCCCGAACACCGAGCTCGGCCGGATCAGCACCTGCCAGAGCTCGCGCGCGAAGTCCCAGCAGCGCAGCATAAAGCTACGCTTGGCTTCCACCTTTCCCTTGGGCTCGTCGGCAGCCGTCGTCATCGTCGGCCACCGGGGCTGGCGCGCGAGAGCAGCGTGTCGATGTCGATGAAATCGTTGCTCACCGGCGGCGTCGCGGTGTTCTGCGGCACGTGGCATTCCGTGCAGAAGAAGCGCCGCGGCGAGATCGAGGCCAGGAACTGGCCGTCGCGGTCCATGAAATGCGTGATCGAAACCATCGGCGCCTGCGATTCCGCGATGCGTGCCCGCGCATGGCAGGACAGGCATTTGTTGCCGTTGAGGTCGATCTGGTAGCCGTCGATGGTGTGCGGGATCACCGGCGGCTGCTCCGGGTAGTTGCGCACCTCTCTCTCGGACGTATTGCGGTTCGGCAGCATCGGTGGCGCCGCGCCCTCGTCATTGAGCGGGGCCGGGCCCCGCAGGCCTGACGTCACCGTCTGTGCGGTGAGAGAGCTCGCGCCCGCGGCGATCGCGACCGCGAGCAGGGCTATGCCAAATCGTTTCATCATGACAGGTTCACCCGCTCGATGCGCACGGCGCATTTCTTGTAGTCGGTCTGCAGCGAGATCGGATCGGTGGCGTCCAGCGTCACCTTGTTGATCATCTTGGATTCGTCGAACCACGGCACGAACACGAGGCCACGCGGCGGCCGGTCGCGGCCGCGCGTCTCGACGCGGGCGCGGATGAAACCGCGGCGGGATTCCACCTTCACCTCGTCGCCGCGCCGGAGCTTGGCTTCCGACGCATCGTCGGGATGCATGAAGCAGACCGCCTCGGGGAACGCCTTGTAGAGCTCGGGCACGCGGCGCGTCATGGTGCCGGAATGCCAGTGCTCCAGCACGCGGCCGGTCGAGAGCCAGAACGGATAGTCGCTGTCGGGCGATTCCGCCGGCGGCTCGTAAGGCAGGGCGAAGATGCGCGCCCTGCCGTCGGGATAGCCGTAGAACTGCACGTCGGTGCCCTGCTTGACATAGGGGTCGCTGCCCTCGCGGAAACGCCATTTGGTTTCCTGGCCGTTGACGACGGGCCAGCGCAGCCCGCGCTCGCGGTGATAGGCCTCGAACGGCGCGAGGTCGTGACCGTGGCCGCGGCCGAACGAGGCGTACTCTTCAAAGAGCCCCTTCTGAACGTAGAAGCCGAACGCCTTGGATTCCGTGTTGGCGTAGCCTTCCTCGATCTCCGAGGTCGGAAACTTGTCGACCTGGCCGTTCTTGTAGAGCACGTCGAACAGCGTCTTGCCGCGAACCTCCGGCTTCTTGGCGATCAGCTCCTCCGGCCAGACCTCCTCGATCTTGAAGCGCTTTGAGAACTCCATGAGCTGCCAGAGATCGGATTTGGCCTCGCCGGGCGCGTTGACGAGCTGGTGCCAGAACTGCGTGCGCCGCTCGGCATTGCCGTAGGCGCCTTCCTTCTCCACCCACATCGCGGTCGRCAGGATCAGATCGGCGGCAAGCGCCGTCACCGACGGATAGGCGTCCGAGACCACGATGAAATTGTCGGGATTGCGGAAGCCCGGATAGGTCTCCTCGTTGGCGTTGGGACCGGCCTGGAGGTTGTTGTTGACCTGCACCCAATAGGCGTTGATCAGGCCGTCCTTCAGCATCCGGCTTTGCAGCACGGCGTGGGCGCCGTTCTTGTCGGGAATGGTGCCTTCCGGCAGCAGCCAGAGATGCTCGGCCTTGTCGCGATGCTCCTTGTTGGTGACGACCATGTCGGCCGGCAGGCGGTGCGAGAAGGTGCCGACCTCGCGCGCGGTGCCGCAGGCCGAAGGCTGGCCGGTCAGCGAGAACGGGCTGTTGCCGGGCGAGGAGATCTTTCCGGTCAGCAGGTGGATGTTGTAGACGAGGTTGTTGCACCAGACGCCGCGGGTGTGCTGGTTGAAGCCCATGGTCCAGAACGAGACCACTTTTGTCTTCGGATCGGCGTAGAGCTCGGCGAGCGCTTCGAGCCGGTTCATCGGCACGCCGGACATCTCGGCAGCTTTCTCCAGCGTGTAGTCCGAGACGAACTTGACGAATTCGTCATAGCTCATGTCGGTGGAGTCGTTGGCCTTGGCCGCACCGGTTGCTTTTTTCTGGAGCGGATGCTCGGGCCGCAATCCATAGCCAATGTCGGTCTGCCCGCGCCTGAAAATCGTATGCGCGGCGACGAAATCCTTGTTGACCCGGCCGGTCTTGATGATGTGGTTCGCGATGGCGTTGAGGATGTAGAGATCGGTCTGCGGCTTGAACACCATGCCGATGTCGGCGAGGTCGAACGAGCGGTGCTCGAAGGTGGACAGCACGGCGACGCGGACATGCGGCGCGGACAGCCTGCGGTCGGCGAGGCGCGTCCACAAAATGGGATGCATCTCCGCCATGTTGGAGCCCCACAGCACGAAGGCGTCGGTGGCCTCGATGTCGTCATAGCAGCCAGCTGGCTCGTCGATGCCGAAGGTGCGCATCATGCCGGCGACGGCGGAGGCCATGCAGTGCCGCGCATTGGGATCGATGTTGTTGGTGCGGAAGCCGGCCTTGTAGAGCTTCGAGGCGGCGTAACCTTCCCAGATCGTCCACTGGCCGGAGCCGAACATGGCGAGACCGTTGGGCCCGCGTTTCTTCAGCGTTTCCTTCCACTTCACCTCCATGATGTCGAAGGCTTCGGTCCAGCTGATTGGCGTGAACTCGCCGTTCTTGTCGTACTTGCCGCCGGTCTTGCGCAGCATCGGCTGCGTCAGCCGGTCGTGGCCGTACATGATCTTGGAGAGGAAGTAGCCCTTGACGCAGTTGAGGCCGCGATTGACCTCGGCCTTGATGTCGCCGTGGGTGGCGACGACGCGGTTGTCCTTGGTCGCGACCATCACGGAGCAGCCGGTTCCGCAGAAGCGGCAGGCGGCCTTGTCCCATTTCAGTTCGCTGTTGTCGCGCTCGGCGACGAGATTGGCGGCGAGCGCCGGTGCCGGCATGCCCGCAGCGGCGGCCGCGATCGCGGCGGCCTCGAGCTTGAGCATCTGGCGGCGGTCGAGCTTTGGCGATGTCATGATGGCTCTCCCGTCCCTTAGGCGGTTTCGATGGCGTGGAAGACCAGCGCCGCGGAATAGACGTTGGGCAGCGACTGGATGGTGTTGAGCAGGGTGCCGAGGCTGCCGGCATCCGGCGCTTCGGTCACGACGACGAGTTTTCCGCGCGGGTCTCGGCCGTGAATTTCGCAGCCGGGAAGTGCTGCGATCTCGGCTTCCAGTTCGTCCAGGCGCTCGGGGCGGGCCTGCACGATGATGCTGGCGATCTCGCAACCTGGCGGCGCGACGACGCGGTCGGCGGTGAGCACCCGGCCGGTGATCAATGCGCGGCGGTTGAGTGTGGATTGGGCCATGATGCCTGTCTTTCGCTGTTCGGGGGTCRATGCGGGGAGGGCGGTGGGCCGGGAGGGCCGGCGAACATCTGGTAGATCCAGACGCCGAGCCCGTATGAGCCGACCGTTCCGACCGCGAGGACGGGCATCACGACCGCGGTCAGGAACAGGAAAGCGAAAATCTCCATGCGCTTACGGCGCACGCGCGAAGTCGTGTCGTCAGGGGCCGACATATTCGGTCTCTCTGAAATGGTGCTGRAATCGGGACGGCATCCGGGCCGTTGCCTTGCTGCACTTTAAATGGAGCAGGGCTGCTAACGCGTTGATCTGGATCAACCCGTCGACTTGACCGGATGTCGCGGCGCGGCCAACGGACCGAGCCGCGGCGCTCCGTGCGCGCGAGAGAAGCAAGCGGCAACGATCGTTACCCAAAAGCGAAGACGCTTTGCGGCTCGGGGGTCAGGCCGCATCTTCTCTTGCCTCGGAAATGCCCGCGACCTACTACCAGTGGTAGCGGGCGCCGCAACATCCATCGCTGCTACGTGGCGGGAGCTACATATGAGGCGAATCCGAATCATTCATAAGACCGAATATTTTTACAATCAGCCGGTCACCTTCGGCACTCATCGAGCCATGATGCGGCCTCGCGAGGGACATGACGTCCACATCGTGAGAGGGTCGATCGATATCGAGCCGAACGCCGAAGTTCGCTGGTTGCGCGACAATTACGACAATGCCATCGCAGTCGTGACCTTTTTGGAATTATCCGACACGCTCAGGATCGCAAGCGAGGTCGACGTCGACCTTTACCACGACGACCCCATTGAATGGYGGATTGCGCCATTCGCCAGTTCATTTCCCTTCCAATATCCCCCGGAGGAGCAGCTTGAGCTGACGGTGTATCGTCTCCCGAGCTATCTCTACGACGCCACCGCCCTGCTCGAATGGTTGCGCGACCTCTACAAACCCGGTCAGTTGATCGGCACGCTGGACCTTCTGAACAATTTGAATACTCACATCTACCGATCGTTCAAATACGTTTCCCGCGAGGCTCTCGGGGTTCAATCACCCAACGAAACGCTGCGGCTCGGCAGCGGGACCTGTCGCGACTATGCGGTGTTCATGATGGAAGCTGCCCGCTACTGGGGATTTGGTGCGCGCTTTGTCACCGGCTACATCCAGATGGCCGAGGGACAACACGGCGCCACGCACGCCTGGACCGAGATCTATATCCCCGGAGCCGGGTGGCGCGGCTATGATCCCACCAACAACAAGATCGTCGGCAGTGAACACATACCCGTCGCCGTGACGCGCGAACAGGAAAGGGCCTCTCCGCTTTCCGGGACGTGGGATGGTCCGGCGGATGCATTCAGCCGGATGAACGTCTCGGTGCAAGTCATATCAATACCAGCATCGCCATGATCGTAGTCCACGGTCGATCACGGCAAGCGCGGGTTGGCGGCCAGTCGGTGTGTCCTTGATCCCTCGCCCGTCTTGTCATCATCATTTGAATTGAAGTCGGCGACTTCCATGGCAGGCATCCATGTTTGATCCGACGATTGTCTTGGTCCTTCTCGGGGCTGCGATCCTGATGTTCGCGATCAACAGGCTGCGCCTGGATGTGGTCGCACTGATCATGCTCCTTGCGCTCCCCTTCACCGGTGTCCTCACCATGAGCGAAGCATTGGCAGGTTTCAGCGATCCGAACATTGTGCTAACGCCGGCGACCCGAACCTCTCCGTCTGGATCGATGAGTACAAACTCGCGGACCGCGAATAACGGCTGCGCGTGACGGAACAATTGTCTCTCGCCGGCATGACCATTGAAGCCCTGGACCTTCGCGGCTCGGCCGGAGCAAGCATTGTGGCCGTGGAACGCAGCCGCAGATTTGGTCACCATCAGCCTGCCCCGCCGAGTCCAAGCAGGTTCTCCAGGTGCCGGGCAAGGCGCCGCAGGCGATGATTTGCCTGGCGCCCGTCGTTGGTTTGATGGTCAGCGGCCTGATCCCGAATGTGCAGGCCGCCCTGATCGGATGCATGCTGATGGGCGCACTGGGCTGTATCGACATTACCAGCGCTTACCGTTCGGTCGACTGGAAGACCATTGTCCTCATTGTTGGAATGTTGCCGTTTTCAGTCGCCCTGGAGAGAACCGGCGGGGTTGAACTTGCGGCTGATGGGCTAAGAGCCATCACCAGCGGTGCCGGCCATCACATCATGCTCGCCACGCTCTTTGCCATGACGGCGCTGCTTGGGATGTTTATCTCGAATACCGCGACGGCAGTATTGATGGCCCCCGTCGCTATCGCTATCGCTGTCGCGAAGGAAATGCATGCCTCGCCGTATCCGTTTGCAATGACGGTGGGCCTGGCTGCTTCGACTGCTTTCATGACGCCTGTGTCGTCGCCGGTTAACACGTTGGTGGTCGCCCCCGGACATTACACGTTCGGTGACTTTGTGCGCATCCGCGTACCGTTTTCCCGGGTCGTCTTGATCGTCTGCACCTTGCTCGTGCCCTGGCTGTTGCCGCTCTGAACCGGGCAACGTCCTGAATTTGTTAAACGTGATTTGCTTCGCGATCTCGTCGGTCACCGCGGGGAGACTGGCGGGCCGGGACCACCGCCGCAATTTTGGATTGTGCCCGCGCAAGGGCGGTGCGAGAGTCTGATCTCGAACGGGGAAACGCGGATTGTGAACGCGATGGGGCTCTCGGCCATCGATCTCGGGCTTCGCGGCGCGGCGAGCGGCGTGTTCCTGTTGATCGTTCTCATGGTGCTGCAGCGTCGTGCCACCAATCAGCTGGCCTTGCTGGGCACGGCCATGGCCGCCGGCGGTGCGTTCTATGCGATCGTCACCGCGCCGGTCTTTCCCAAATCGTCGTTGTGGTGGACGTTGCCGATCCTGTCCTCGCTGCCCGCCGTCTTCTGGTTGTGGGCGCGCGCGTCGTTCGACGACGATTTCGTGCTCCGGCGACGGCATGGCGTCCTGTGGCTGACCATCTTGGCCGTCGGATTTGCGGTGTCGCTTGGCTGGACGACCTGGCCCAACTTGGCCAGGGGCGGCAGCAAAGTCCTGTCGGCCGTGGCCGTGCTGCTGGCGCTCGCGGCCGCGGTCCAGACGGTCCAGACCTGGCGTGTAGATCTGGTCGCGCGGCGGCGCCGGCTGCGGCTGGCTGTGCTCGCGATCAATGTCGTGTTCATCGGGGTCGTGGCCGGAGCGGGCGTCGCCGCGGTCCCCGTCGCGGTTCCCGGCGAGGCCAGCAGTCTTCCGACCGCGATCAGCCTGTTCGTGTTGGCGATGCTCGCAGGCCTCGGCGTTTTGGACCTGCGGGCGATTGTCACCGTCAATGATGCCGCGGCGGCGATCAGACCCGGCGACACGGCCGGGCGACCGGTGACCGATCGTGCACCCACAGGGCGGGGCACGGCCGACCCCGTCCTGTTGCGGCGCCTCGACCATCTGATGACCGTGGAGCGAATCTACCGGCAGGAAGGTCTTGCGATCGGCGCGCTCGCGGCGCGGCTCGATGTTCCCGAGCACCGACTTCGCCAGGCCATCAACGAAGGGCTGGGTTATCGCAACTTCAACGCGTTCCTCAATCACTATCGCATCGAGGATGCCAAACTGGCGCTGTCCGATGTGACGCAACGGGAGGTGCCGGTGCTGACCATCGCCATGGATGCAGGCTTCCAGTCGATCGGGCCTTTCAATCGCGCCTTCAAGGCCGAAACCGGCGTAACTCCGACCGAATTCCGGCGCGAGGCGCTGAGCCGGCCGCAAACGGCGCCGGATGCCGACCGCCATTTCAAAATCGGCCAGCCGCGCCGAGAAATCGGCTAGCCGATTATAGGATTGGGCAAGAGAGCCCTGACATGATCGGGCAGATTGCCGGAAACAAGCCTTTCACCAGCAAGCCGAGTCCGTCCATGTCCCGATCGACCGCCATCGCCCCCGCATCGGAACGGCTGCACGCGCTCGACGCGGTCAGGGGGTTTGCCCTGCTGYTCGGCATCGTCCTGCACGCAACCCTGTCGTTCGTGCCGGCCCCGACCAGGATCTGGATCATCCAGGATACCCATCAAAGCCTGGCCCTGGGCCTGCTGTTCTTCGTCATCCACGTCTTCCGGATGACGACCTTCTTCCTGATGGCGGGTTTCTTCGCCCGAATGAGTTTCCATCGCCGGGGAATCTGGGGCTTTGTCAGGGACAGGTTGCAGAGGATCGGACTGCCGCTCGTGATCGGCTGGCCGATCGTGTTTACGCCGATGGTTCTGGTGGTCATCTGGGCCGCGGGCTTTCCGAACGGCGGTCCGATCCCCGGCGCACCTCGCTGGCCGCCGGTGCTGCCGAATTTCCCTCTGACCCATCTCTGGTTTCTCTACTTATTGCTCGAGCTCTATGTCGCCATGCTCCTGCTGCGCGGTGTGGTCGTCCGGCTTGATGTGTCCGGCAAGCTGCGCACGGTCGTTGACCGTCTCTTCGCAAGCGTCATGCGAAATCCGCTGGCACCTTTGGTTCTGGCGATCCCGATCGGCATCGCCTTCAGCCTCGACCCAAGATGGATCAACGTGATGGGGGTGAGGACGCCAGATCAATCATTCGTCACCAACGCGCAGGCCTGGATCGGCTTTGGCTCCGCATTCGCCGTCGGCTGGCTGCTGCATCGGCAGCTCGATCTGCTGCGCCTCATCGAGCGACGCTGGTTGCCGCACCTCCTGCTCGCGGTCGTCCTGATCAGTTTCGTGCTTGTTGGGGTGATGACGTCTGCGCCGGGCGCGCCGAAATTGCCGGTCAGTTTCGCGACACTCAGGCTTGTTTCCGCCATCCTCTACGCACCCGCAATATGGATTGCGACCTTCGCGGTCCTCGGCCTCGCACTTCGCTTCATGTCCGGCTTCAGCCCGACCCGGCGCTACCTCGCCGATGCGTCCTACTGGCTCTATCTGATCCACATGCCGATCGTGATGGCGCTGCAGGTCGCGCTGTCGCAGCTCGACTGGCCCGGGCTAGTCAAGTTCGCGATCATTCTCGTCGTCGCGATCCCGCCGATGCTGGCGAGCTATCATCTGATGGTACGCTTCACCTTCATCGGCGCGGTCCTGAATGGCCGACGCGCACGGCGCGAAGCGGCGCCTGCCGCCGCGGTCACAGGCCCCGCCGTGCCATAACGCGAAGTGTCGGGTCATCCTCCCGCACGGCGGAATTGCGGCTCCATAGACAGCGCCTCCCCGCTCACTAAGATGAGTGCAACAAGAATAAGCGGGAGAGGCGTCATGAAGTTCGGCATCTTCTATGAGCTGCAGCTGCCACGGCCCTGGGTGGCCGGCGACGAGCTGAAGCTCTACCAGAACGCGCTCTCGCAGATGGAGCTCGCCGACAAGCTCGGCTACGACCACGCCTGGGTCGTCGAGCATCACTTCCTCGAAGAGTACTCGCACTCGCCCTCGCCGGAATCGTTCCTCGCCGCCGCGAGCCAGCGCACCAAGAACATCAGGCTCGGCCACGGCATCCTCCAGCTCACCACCAATCATCCGGCGCGCGTCGCCGAGCGCGTCGCGGTGCTCGACCTGCTCTCCAACGGCCGTTGCGAATTCGGCATGGGGGAGAGCGCCTCCATCACCGAGCTCACGCCATTCGGCCGCGACATGGAGACCAAGAAGGAGGTCTTTGAGGAAGCTGTGCAGGCGATCTTTCCGATGTTCAGGGATGCCGGCTCCGAGCATCACGGCAAGTATTTCGACATTCCCTTGCGCAATGTCGTGCCGAAGCCGGTGCAGAAGCCGCATCCGCCTTTGTGGATGGCGTGCTCGCAACTGCCGACCATCGAACGCGCCGGCCGTCACGGCTTTGGCGCGCTGGGCTTCCAGTTCGTCAGCGCGGATGCCGCGCATGCCTGGGTGCACGCCTATTACAACGCGATGACCAAGCGATTGCACAAGCTCGCCGACTACGAGATCAACCCGAACATGGCGCTGGTCTCGTTCTTCATGTGTGCCAAGACCGACGAGGAGGCGCGTGCGCGCGCCGACGGCGCCACCTTCTTCCAGTTCGCGCTGCGCTTCTACGGCGCCTCGCAGAACCGCCAGCGTCCCGCGCCCTACACCGTGAACATGTGGGACGAGTACAACAAGTGGAAGCGCGACAATCCCGAGGCGCAGGAGGCGGCGTTGCGCGGCGGCCTGATCGGCTCGCCCGAGACGATCCGCAGGAAGCTGAAGCGCTTCCAGTCGTCGCATATCGACCAGGTCATCCTGCTCAACCAGGCCGGCAAGAACAGCCACGAGCACATCTGCGAATCGCTGGAGCTGTTCGGCCGCGAGGTGATGCCGGAGTTCCAGAACGATCCGGCCCAGGCGGCGTGGAAGCAGGGCGTCATGAGCGGCGAGATCAAGCTGGAAGAGATCGACACCGAGGCTTTTACGGATCGCTACGGCAAGCTCGCGATCAACGTCGCGCCGGCGAAGGCCGCGGCGGGGTAGGGCGCTGCATCCGGCATGGGCCCCGGCTCGGCAGCGCCATAGCGCGTCGAAGACGCGCGTAAACGCGCTTATGTCACGCTGCGCTGCGTCCGGGGCACGAGACCATCCTCTGCATCGGCCAGCAACACTCTCGTGTCCCGGACGCGCTGCAGCGTGCATCGCTGCTGCGCAGAGCCGGGACCCGGAAGCGGCATAAGCCGCCCTCTCCGACTTTCGGTCAAACCCGGCTGCTGATATCTTCCGCCAAAAGAACTTTTGCGGAGGAAACCAATGCGGCCCCACGGCATGGCCTCAACTCCAGCGGCGAACGACATCGCGCCGGCGGTGCTCGCCATCGGCCGACCTGATTTCCCGAATGTCCTCATCGACACGTTGCGCCGGCAGGCCGGCGTCGGCCATTGCATGGTGTTTGCCCTGACGCGCACCGGCGCGGCGAGCTGTCTGCTCGACGCCGGCAACATCCCGATCGGCAGCGATCTCGGCGCGGCCTATGCCGGTCAGTTCCACGAATTCGATCCCAATCGTGATGCGCTGTTCGAAGGCGAGGGCAGCGCGCCGATCATGCTGCCGTCGTTCGCGCCGCGCATGTATGGCGCGCGCTACCGGAAAATCTTCTTCAACGACTCTGATATCGTCGACAAATATGCGACAGCGATCTGGGTCGGCGACACCTGCTTCTATGTCAATTTCTACCGCATCACCGCCCAGGGCCGCTTTGGCGACGTCGAGCGTGCGCGGCTTCAGACCATTGCGCCTGCGATCAGCGCCAGCGTTGCACGTCATTTCCAGCAGGCGGCCACTGCGACGCCCGACCAGAACCTCGCCGCGTTGTTCGCAACGCGCGCGCCCCTCTCCGCGCTGACGCCGCGCGAGCAGGACGTCTGCCGCCGCATCCTGCTCGGCTTCAGCTCCGAGGCGATCTCGCAGGCGCTCGGCATCAGCCTGCATTCGACCCTGACCTACCGCAAGCGCGCCTATGAGCGRCTCGGCATCTCCTCGCAGAACGAATTATTTTCGATCGTGCTGGGCTTGCTGGCGGGTCCGGGCCACCTGAACTAAAGGGGACTCTGGATCCGCGATATCTGCTTCCGAGAGCAAAGCCGACGCGCAGCCGGCCCTCCGGGGTCGTCGCCTTTTGACCCAAGGCCGACATCCGCGGCGCGAATCCTCTTCAAGGATACTTACGCTTTCCCAAGTCGGATATGGTGTTGACCAGAATCAAGGGGGCAAAGGTGCAATTTCCAATGAGGCAAATCATACTCTCAATAGTCGCTGTTTTGTCGTTCTCATCTGCGCGTGCTGAGATGGTCAAGATACCTTGGAATACTTCAGCGCAGTCCTTGCCTTGGATTCCCGGCAACGAATACATCGACGGCAGGTCGAAAAACTTCATGGACGGCACCGTCGAGGAAAAGGGTAAGGTAAAGGCCGAGGGCGAACTGTCGGCGGACATTATGCGGCCGCTGGGCGCCAAGGGACCAATCCCCTTCGTGATCATGCTACACGGCTGCGACGGGTTCGGCCGGGTCGAGAGGAAATGGGGGCGTGACTACGGCGGCAGATTGGTCGGAGCAGGCTATGGTGTTCTCCTGCTCGACAGCTTCGGCAGCCGGGGATTGGGACCCGACGGCGTCTGCTCGGATCCCAGCCAGTTGACTTGGGCGCGGCGCCGGGCTGACGATGCGTATGCGGCGCTGGACTGGCTCATCGGACAGAAGATCGCCGATCCCAAGCGGGTCTACGTCCTTGGCCGCAGCAACGGTGCGACCACGACCTTGATCATCATGAACCGGGCGATCGGCGACCTGCACGAGCACATGTTCGCGGGCGGCTTCGCGATGCAGCCGTCCTGTTATTTGATGAAGAACGTCGAGTTCTACGCCCCGGTCCATCTCTTCCTAGCAGAGAAGGACGAGGCGACCAGTCCCATCCTCTGCGGCCAGATGGCCGAGAGCAAGCGGTCGATTCCCGTGAAGACGGTGCTGTGGAAGGGGGCGAACCACAGCTTCGAAGATCACGAGCCAATCCACGTTTTCCATGGCTACCATGTCGGATACAATGCCGCGGCTGCGGAAGGCACCATCAAGGCAATCATTAGTGCGTTGAACGAGGCCAAGAAAGCGGAAAACTGACCGCGCGGAGTCGCACAGCCTGTAGGTCTGCGACGACGGCCGAATGGCGGCGGATAGATGCGGGAGGTCCGCCTGAACGACTTCCGCTCGTGGCCCGAAGCCGCCGTCAATGAAGGAGCGGAGCGCGTTCGCTCCGCCCGGCGATTCAGACCCCGACTCGTTCCGCGATGAGAAGCGCGTCGTCCGCATCGCAACCTCAATATCAAGCGGTACGCCCAATTTTCACGTCGCCGAACAAGAGTTGGGCGTTAACCATCGCCAACTGTTCCAGTCTGAGCGACATCGCTTCGAAGTTTCTTAAATTTTGCCGGGTACCTCTTCCAGGCATGGTGACCTGGGGAAAGACATGAGTAATCGGGCCAAACGTAAGAAGGCAGAGGCCCTCGCAATACCCATGGCCGCGAGAGTCGCAATTGGCGCCGTGGCCGTCGCCGTCGTGGGGTATAGCTTGCTGTCTAGCCCGGCGGACGTGCAACCGATGCGAAAACCGTCCGCACAACAGGCCCAGGCGTCGTCAACTCCGGTTTACGTGTCGACTCCAGTTCGTGCATCAGCGCCAGCTCCGGCTGCGATTCCGGTCCCGGCTCCGATCCCGGCCCCGGCGCCTCTGGTCGAACCACCCAAAGCCGACGCTGGCGTTCCCGGCGCACTTGTCCGGCAGGTGGTTGACTACGCCAGCCGTCAGGCGCCGGGCACCGTGATCATCGATACCGGAAACACATTCCTCTATTTCGTTCTGAACGACAGGCAGGCGATGCGCTACGGCATCGGTGTTGGCCGCGAAGGTTTCACATGGTCCGGTGAGCAGACTGTGGCCCGCAAAGCAGAATGGCCGGATTGGCATCCGCCTGTGGAGATGGTCTCGCGTCAGCCTTATCTGCCGCGGTTCATGGCGGGCGGTCCCGGCAATCCGCTCGGCGCCCGGGCGATGTATCTCGGCGAGACCGAGTATCGCATTCACGGCACCAACAATCCCGATACGATCGGGAAGCGGGTTTCGTCCGGCTGTATCCGGCTGACCAATGACGACGTCGCGGACCTTTACGAGCGGGTGAAAATCGGAGCGAAAGTGATCGTGCTTCCGGCAACCGCAGCCCGCAGACCATCCCAGGGAGCGCCGGCCGACGCCGCTTTCCGATTACCGGACCCGGCATCGCCGTCGAAGCGGCCCCTGGCGGCTAACGCGCAGATGTTGTCATCCGGACCGAAGATCGCCGAAGCCCGGTAGCTCGGTCCTCCGTCCTCGGTATGCAACTGACCCGCGGCCTGAACTAGACGGGGTACCCTAAGTCCGCGATCTCGGCTTCCGGGCAAAATGGACACGCGGCCCCCGAAGCGGAGATAGATCGAGCCGGCAAGCGCATGGCGCAGGGGAGGCGATTACGGATCGCGCGTCAACCTGCGCAGGGCTTCTGCGCTTTTGGTCATGCGCGGATTGCTATCGAGCGCTTGTCGAAAGTCACTTATGGCCTCGCTTCGGCGGCCCAACGCTTCGAAGATGTGACCGCGTACCTCCATTGCGATGGGATTGTTAGGCCCAAACTCAAAGGCTTTTTGAACGCTCGACAGCGCTTCGTCGAATTGCCCCAGCTTGAGGAAAGCCCAAGCTCGAGTTTGACACGCGATAGCACCTCCCGACGGACTTGCCAGTTTCAACACTGACTCATAATCCGCGGTCGCGCGGGCGTGATCGCCAATCCGCTCATAGGCATCGGCACGAGCCCGCAAATGCCGGAAATCGCCAGGATTGATCTGCTCCAGTCGAGTATAGTCGGCAATCGCGCGGTCATATTGAGCGAGTTCTTCATAGAGCCCGCCGCGAACCATATATCTGATGGGTTCGGTCGGGTCGTTTTCAATTGACGTGGAGTAGTCTGCGAGAGCTCGGTCGTAGTCTCCCTTGTGATAATACATCGTTCCACGCGACATATAGACATTGGTCGCCCGTGGGCTGCCTTCGATGACCGTGGTGTAATCCGCAATCGCCCGGTCATGGTCATCAGCCAGAAGGTGGGCGTCAGCACGACCGACGTAGCCGACCAGATTGGTTGGGTCCAGCTTGATGACTTTTGCAAAGGCTTGAATTGCTCCGCTGGCGTTGCCATTGCGCAGGTGGGCGGCCCCCCGCACGGCAAACGCTTTTGCAATGATGCGCCTTACAAGTCTCAGCATTGTTTTCCCCCGACGGCGGTGATGTTAGCCGACGCAATTGTGTCTGTACCAGATCACAACCGCCGTTTTTCACAGCTCAAGCTGGTTGTCTTGTGAAGAGATGCCCCAATGCCGTCCGTCCCTATCGCTAGGGACAGACGCCGGCGGCGGAGTTCGCTAGTCTGTCCTGAAGCACACGAGAATCCAGGGGAGACCGCCTTGAGCACCGCGCCGCGCATCGACATCGACCCTGCTTCGTTCTGGGCCGATCCCTATCCGATGCTCGCGAAGATGCGGAAGGAAGCGCCGATCGCCTTCGTGCCGCAGCTCGGCTCGACGCTGCTTGCGAGCCGCGACGACATCTCGATCTCCGAGAAGCAGATCGACGTGTTCTCCTCGCATCAGCCCGCCGGCCTGATGAACCGGCTGATGGGCCACAACATGATGCGCAAGGACGGCGAGGCGCATCAGGTCGAGCGCCGCGCGATGTTTCCGACGGTGTCGCCGAGGACGGTGAAGGCGCACTGGACCGCGCTGTTCCAGGCCCATGCCGACCGCATCATCGGTGCAATCGCGCCGGGGCGGATCGATTTCATGCGCGACTTCGCGCTGCCGTTTTCCGGCGAATGCCTGAAGTCGATCACCGGCCTCACGAACATCGGCTTCCAGGACATGGATTCGTGGTCGCAAGGCATGATCGAGGGGATCGCGAACTACACCGGCGACCCCGCGGTCGAGGCGCGCTGTCATGCGGCGACGTCGGGCATCGATGCTGCGATCGACGACATTCTGCCCGTGATGCACAAGCATCCCGATCAAAGTATCCTCGGCGTACTCCTCGCTGCGGGCATGCCGATGGAGAGCGTGCGCGCAAATGTAAAACTCGCGATCTCAGGCGGCCAGAACGAGCCGCGCAAGGCGATCGCCGGCACGGTGTGGGCGCTGCTGAGCCATCCCGAGCAACTCAATCTCGTGCGCAAGGGTGAGGTGACCTGGCTCGAGGCGTTCGAGGAATATGCCCGCTGGATTTCGCCGATCGGCATGTCGCCGCGGCGCATCGCAAAACCGTGGAGCATCCGTGACGTCTCGTTCGAGCTGGATGAGCGCGTGTTCCTGATGTTCGGCTCCGCCAATCGCGACGAGAAGCATTTTGAGCGCGCCGACCAGTTCGACGCGCGGCGTGACACCTCCAAGAGCGTCGCCTTCGGCGCCGGCCCGCATTTCTGCGCCGGCGCCTGGGCCTCGCGTGCCATGATTGCCGACGTCGCGCTGCCGACGGTGTTCGCGAGGGCGAGCCRTCTCGAACTTGCCGACGATGAGCCAGTGCGGATCGGCGGCTGGGCGTTCCGCGGCCTGCTGAACCTGCCGGTGAGGTGGGCGCACTGACCAGACGACGGTCGCCGTGACGGCGAACTCGTGTCGTCGGACGATTGAACCGCATCGTTCCCCGGCGACACACATGACGTCATGTCCATTGGCGTCATGTCCATCCAGTTCTGGCCCAAGCCGTGGCTTGAATCGTCTCTGGCTGCCGCGTCGGCGCTGATCGCGTTGCTGGTCGTCGTACCGGCGCGCGCCGCCGGACCGTCCTCCATTTCCGGCTGCTGGACGCAGACCTCGCTTGTGCCTTACGCCCAAACGCCGCCCGGCAAGGAGTGGGGTTCGCGGACCTGGTGTTTCAAGCCAGATGGGACGATGACCAGTGTCCACATCGCATGCGGCCGCGGCGGTTGCGACGGTTGGGATCGGGACGGACGTTACCGCTGGCGACGGCCGATCGTGTGGATCTCCGACGTCGATACGTCAGACGACGGCAAGCATCAGACAAAGGTGTGGCGTCGATGTCGCGTCAGTTTCCGCGCCAGCGATCGCATGGTGCTCGAGAACTGCTATTTCTCGTCCGATCCCTGGGTGCGCGAGCACTGACCGCGCCTTGTCGGAGGCCCCGATCCACACACTGCCATGATGCCATCATGCGCCTGTTTTGCCCGACGAGTCAAACGAACTTCGGATAATGCGTAAGCAACTGTTTTCGCACGCCCCAGCTACTGTGCATGGGGTTGTTTTCGCGGTTTTTGGTCCGGCCGCCAGTCATGAGATCGAACGCGCGCGGCCTTCACATCCGCGTGCAGAAAAATTCCATCTTCATTCGCTCCGCCGATTGAAAGATTAATCATGCGCTCCGCCACACGCGTAGTGCTCGCATCGCTATTTTCCCGCGCGTCTCGACACCTTTCCCTCCCCGCACCATCATTCCCCAGACCTGAATGAATGACGGCCGCGTGTGGCCGGGAGTCTGGAATGCAGCGTCGTGACTTTCTCAAGCTCTCCGTTGGAACTGCGGCCGCCGCTGCATTTGCCTCCCGCGCGAACGCGCAGGGCGCGGTGAAGGAAATTAGTGTCGGCTACCAGAAGACAGGCGTGCTGGTTATCACGCGCCAGCAGGCTTCCTTGGAAAAGCATTTCAATCCGCAGGGCATCGACGTGAAATGGGTCGAGTTCTCCTCGGGCCCGCCGATGATGGAGGCGATGAACGTCGGCAGCGTCGATTTCGGCGCGGTCGGCGATTCCCCGCCGGTGTTCGCCCAGGCCGCGGGTGCCGCGATCGTCTATGCCGCCGGCCAGCCCATCACCAACGGCCAGGGCATCCTGGTGCCGAAGGATTCACCGATCCGCTCGATCGCCGACTTGAAGGGAAAGCGTATCGGTTTCACCAAGGGGTCCAGCGCCCACAATGTCGTGGTGCAGACGCTGGAGAAGGCCGGGCTCACCTATGCCGACATCACGCCGGTCTATCTGACGCCGCCCGATGCCGGTCCCGCCTTCGCCAATGGCAGCATCGAGGCCTGGGCGATCTGGGATCCGTATTTCGCGATCGGCGAGACCAAGCAGAGCGGCCGCATCCTGATCAATTCGCGCGAAGTCACCAAGACCAATTCCTTCTACATCGCCAACCGCGAGTTCGCGAAGAACCACGGGCCCATCCTGCAACAGATCGTCGACGTGACGACCGCGACCGGCAAATGGGCCGAGCAGCACCGTGACGAGGTCGCCAGATCGCTGGCCGCGGTCACCGGCGTCCCGCTGGACATCCAGACCGTCGCCGCCAACCGCTCGAACTTCGTGATCGGTCCCGTCACCGACGACATCGTCGCGACCCAGCAGGGTGTCGCCGACCGCTTCTACAAGCTCGGCCTGATCCCGAAGCCGGTCGTCATTCGCGACATCGTCTGGCGCAGCGCGGCGACCTGATCGTGCCGACCAATCTCCCCATATCAAAAGGTCTGAACATGAGGCGCATCGTTCAACGTCTGATCGCGGCCATCGTGCTGTCGGTCGGCATCGTCGCCGCGGCGGTCGGCACGTCCTACGGCCAGGACAAACAAGACAAGGTGGTCCGCATCGGCTACCAGAAGTACGGCAAGCTGGTGCTGCTCAAGAGCAAGGGCACGCTGGAGCCGAAGCTCGCCGCCGACGGCTACAAGGTGGTGTGGACCGAATTCCCGTCCGGCCCGCCGCTGCTCGAAGCGCTCAATGTCGGCGCGATCGATTTCGGCAACACCGGCGAGGCCCCGCCGATCTTCGCGCAGGCCGCGGGCGCGCCGATCCAGTACGTCGCCTACGAGCCGCCGGCGCCGAAGGGCGAGGCGATCCTGGTGCCGAAGGACAGCCCGCTGAAATCGGTCGCCGATCTCAAGGGCAAGAAGGTCGCGCTCAACAAGGGCTCCAACGTCCACTATCTCCTGGTCAAGGCGCTGGAGAACGCGGGCGTCAAATATTCCGAGATCGAGCCGGTGTTCCTGGCGCCGGCCGATGCGCGCGCCGCCTTCGAGCGCGGCGCGGTCGATGCCTGGGTGATCTGGGATCCGTTCCAGGCCGCGGCGGAAGCCGCCACCGGCGCGCGCACGCTCGCCGACGGCACCGGCATCGTCGCCAACTACCAGTTCTATTTCGCCTCGAAGAAATTCCTCGAAGCCAACCCGAAGATCGTCGACGCCGTGCTCGCCGAGCTCGGCTCCGTCGACGATTGGGCCAAGGGCGACATCCACGCGGTTGCCGAGCAGCTCGCGCCGGCGATCGGCCTGTCCGTCCCGGTGGTCGAGGTAGCGCTGAAGCGGCAGGCCTACGGCATCAAGCCGATCACGGATGCCGTCATCGCCGATCAGCAGCAGGTTGCGGATGCGTTCTTCGCGCTCAACCTGATCCCCAAATCCATCAAGATTTCCGACGTGGCCCGGAAGCCAGGATCGTGAGCAAGCACATGAGTAAGCAGTCCAACGCCAACATCCTCTGGTTCCTGCCGACCCACGGCGATGGCCGTTATCTCGGTACGGGAATCGGCGGCCGCGAGGTCAACTTCAACTATCTGCGCCAGATCGCGCAGGCCGCCGACCAGCTCGGCTATTACGGCGTGCTGCTGCCGACCGGGCGGTCTTGCGAGGATTCCTGGATCGTCGCTTCCTCGGTCGCGCCGTTCACCGAGCGGCTACGCTATCTCGTGGCTGTCCGTCCCGGCCTGCAATCGCCGAGCGTGGCGGCGCGCATGACCGCGACGCTCGACCGCGTCACCAATGGTCGGCTTCTCGTCAACGTCGTCACCGGCGGCGATCCCGTCGAGAACAAGGGCGACGGTATCTTCCTCGGCCATGACGAGCGCTACGAGGTCACCCGCGAGTTCCTCAGCGTCTATAGCGACCTGCTCGCCGGCCGGACCGTCAATGTCGAGGGCAAGCATATCCATGTCGAGGGTGGCAAGCTGCTGTTTCCGCCGGTGCAGTCGCCACGGCCGCCGCTCTATTTCGGCGGTTCGTCCGATGCCGGCATCGACGTCGCCGTCGACGCGGTCGACAAATATCTCACCTGGGGTGAGCCGCCGGCTCTGGTTGCCGAGAAGATCGCGAAGGTGAGGGAGGTCGCAGCTGCGCGCGGCCGCAAGCTCTCCTTCGGCATTCGTCTTCATGTGATCGTCCGCGAGACCAATGACGAGGCCTGGAGCGCCGCGAACGAGCTGATCAAGCATGTCAGCGACGACACCATCGCGTTGGCGCAGAAGAACTTTGCCCGCATGGACTCCGTCGGTCAGCAGCGCATGGCGCAGCTCCATGGCGGCAAGCGCGACAAGCTCGAGATCGCCCCGAACCTGTGGGCCGGTGTCGGTCTCGTGCGCGGTGGCGCCGGCACGGCGCTGGTCGGCGACGCCCAGACGGTGGCTGCCCGCATCAGGGAGTATCAGGACATCGGCATCGATACCTTCATCATGTCGGGCTACCCGCATCTGGAGGAGGCGTATCGCTTTGCCGAGCTGGTATTCCCGCTGCTCTCGCTGGAGCAGCCCTCCAACGTGACCAAGCTGCACTTCAACGGCGGTCCCTTTGGCGAGACCGTCGGCAGCGATTACCGTCCGCAGCAGCGAGTGTCCGAGTCATGAGCCTGATCGACAGCGTTTCACTTCCGCGCAGCTTCCGCCTGCCGCGGGTTGACGGCCTGATCCAGTGGATCGTGCCGCTCGCCATCATCGCGATCTGGCAGGTCGCGAGCGTCACCGGCTTCGTGCCGGTTCGCGTGCTGCCAGCGCCGAGCGACGTCGTGCTCGCGGGCTGGAAGCTGCTGCTCTCCGGCGAGCTCGTCCGCAACATCTGGGTGTCGTTCTGGCGTGCCTCGATCGGCTTCCTGATCGGCGGCGGCATCGGTTTCGCGTTCGGTCTCGCCAACGGCCTGTCGCAGCTCTCGGCCAAGCTCACCGACACCACGTTGCAGATGGTGCGCAACGTGCCGCATCTGGCGCTGATCCCGCTGGTCATTCTGTGGTTCGGCATCGACGAGAGCGCAAAACTGTTCCTGGTGGCGCTCGGCGTGTTCTTCCCGATCTACCTCAACACGCTGCACGGCATCCGCACCGTCGATCCGCAGCTGATCGAGATGGGCCGCATCTACGGCATGACCGACAGTGAGCTGTTCCGCCGCGTGATCTTCCCCGGCGCGTTGCCCTCGATCTTCGTCGGCATCCGCTTTGCGCTCGGCATCATGTGGCTCACCCTGATCGTCGCCGAGACCATCGCGGCGTCTTCAGGCCTCGGCTACATGGCGATGCAGGCGCGCGAGTTCATGCTGATCGACGTCGTCGTGCTCTCGATCCTGATTTACGCTCTGCTTGGCAAGCTCGCCGACAGCGCCTCCCGTGTGCTGGAGCGCCTGACGCTCTCCTGGCACCCCGCCTTCCAGAAACGCTGAGAGTGACATGCAGACAGCTCTTCGTACGGCCCTTCCCGAAACCGAGCTCGCCAGCCGCGCCAATTTCGTACCGCAGGCACGCGTCGTGCGCGAGGAGCGCCCGACGCAGACGACAGGCCTGCCGCTCAGCATCCGTGGCTTGCGCAAATCCTACGGCGACAACGAGGTGCTGCGCGGCATCGACCTGCACATTCCCGCCGGCCAGTTCGTCGCTATCGTCGGCAAGAGCGGTTGCGGCAAGAGCACGCTCTTGCGGCTGATCGCCGGCCTGGAAAAGATCGACGCCGGCAGCATCAGCTTCGGCCAGGATGTCCAGCCCGAGGACATCCGCGTGATGTTCCAGGAGCCACGGCTGCTGCCCTGGGCGCGGGTGCTCTCCAATGTCGAGGTCGGTCTCGGCCGTAATCGCTCATCCAGTGATGCGCATGCGCGCGCCGAGAAGGCGCTGACCGAGGTTGGGCTGACCGACAAGCGTGATCAGTGGCCGTCGGTGCTGTCGGGCGGCCAGAAGCAGCGCGTTGCGCTCGCCCGTGCGCTGGTCTCCCATCCGCGTGTGCTCGCCTTCGACGAGCCGCTCGGCGCGCTGGACGCGCTGACCCGCATCTCGATGCAGCGGCTGCTGGAGCGGGTCTGGCGCGACCAGGGCTTTACCGCGATCCTGGTGACCCACGACGTCGCCGAGGCCGTCGCGCTGGCCGACCGGGTCCTGGTGATCGACGAGGGCCGGATTGCCCACGATGTTACGGTTAACACCGCCCGGCCGCGCGAACGCGGCTCCGCCGAGCTCGCAAGCCTCGAAGGCTCGATCCTGAGCCATCTTTTGTCGGCGGACGATCGTACCTAAATACAGGGGAACCCCGCTTCGGGGACCATGCCATGAATGTAGTGCCTCGCGATCTCATGACTGAAACTGCCGTCTCGTCCGCCGATTTCCGCGGCGCCATGCGCCACCTCACCGGCGGCGTCAGCGTCATCACCGCCGGGCGGGGCAAGGACATCACCGGCATGACGGTGACCTCGGTGACCTCGCTGGCGGTCGATCCGCCGACGCTGCTCGTCAGCATCAACCGCGATGCCTCGTCCTTCCCGCTGATCCGCCGCTACGGCGCCTTCGGCGTCAACATCCTCGCGGCTGACCAGCTGGACGTCGCCGAGCGTTTTGCCGGCAAGGGCGGGCTGAAGGGGGCCGATCGCTTTGCGGGCAGCCAGTGGGTCACCGCGGTCTCGGGCGTTCCGCTGCTGGTCGGTGCATTGTCCGCGGTCGATTGCGAGGTCGAGGAGATCGTCGAGCGGCATTCGCACGGCATCGTCATCGGCCGCGTCAGCAGCGTCAGGAATTCGACCCGCAATGCGGCACTGGCCTATTGGCACGGCCAGTATGTGGCGGTCGACCAGGACGAAGACGCGGCGAGGCTCGCCGAGGTCAGCGTTCCCGCCCGCGGCCTGCGCGGCGTTTGATCGCTGCGCTAGGATGGGCCGCAGGCTGGCCTTTTCCCCGTCATCGCTCTAGAAGCACCCTGAGCCGTCCCGTCCGGGACGGCCATGGAGCGGAACGATGAAGCGCGTCGCGACCTGGGCCTTCTACGCCATCGGCGCGCTCGCGATCGGCTACCTCGCGCTCTACGCCTATGCGATGTTCAGCGGCCAGCCGATCGTGCCGGGCGACCCCATCCACATCTTCCGCAAGCCGGACGCGCCGAGTTATTCGTGACGGCACTCTCGACTCATCATGGCCGGGCTTGACCCCGCCATCCACGTGCAACCACCAATGACGAGTCTCGTAGGGTGGGCAAAGGCGCTCTTGCGCCATGCCCACCATCTATCCGCGACGACCGAATTGGTGGGCACGCTTCGCTTTGCCCACCCCACGGCACCTGTGTTCATCCCTTCAAAATCGCCAGCGCCAGCGCCTGGGCGCGCGGCACGATGCTGTCGAGCTCGAGATATTCCTCCGGCGTGTGCGCGAGCCCGCCGACCGGCCCGAGGCCGCAGATCGTCGGCGTGCCGACTGCGGCGGTGAAGCCGGAATCGGCGCAGCCGCCTGAAAATTCGCCCTGGAGCGTGGTAAGGCCGACCTGCTTTGCGGCGGCTTGATAGCCTTCGAACAGCGCCTTCGACTCCGCGCTCTGCACCACGGGCACGAACTCGCCCTTCACCGTGAGCGTCGCGCTGGTACCCGGGACGTAGGACGTCGCGATGATGGTCTCGATTGCCGCCATGATCCTCGCACGATCCGCCGGATCGACGTAACGCAGGTCGATCTGGCCCTCGGCTGAGGGCGCCGTGGTGTTCACCGACTGTCCGCCCGAGACGAGACCGACATTCAGCGTGATGCCCTTGTCGAGATCGGTCAGCGCGTGGATCTGGACGATCTTGTGCGCGAGCTCGCCGATGGCACTGATGCCCGCGGCGAAATTGGCACCGGAATGCGCGGCTTTGCCGGTGATGGCAAAGTGCATGAAGATGCCGCCCTTGCGGCCGGTGACGATGTTGCCGGTCGGCCGTCCCGGCTCGGAATTGAACACGGCGCGTGAGGCGCGTCCCTCGCGCTCGATCACCGGGCGCGAAGAGGGCGAGCCGATCTCCTCGTCCGAGGTGATCAGCACCTTGATCGGATGCGGGCTGCCGCCGAACTTGTGGAAGGCGGTCGCCACGAAGATGTTCATCACGACGCCGGACTTCATGTCGGCAACGCCGGGTCCATAGGCGCGCTTGTCCTCAATCGTGAACGGACGCCACCCGGCCTCGCCCTTGCCGAAGACGGTGTCGCGATGGCCCATCAACAGCACCGGCTTCTCGTTGCTGCCGGGGTTGGCGACATCGGCATGGATCGCATCGCCGAAGGTGGGGTTGCCCTCGCGCCGGAACGGAATGCCGTGCTCGGCAAAATGCCGCTCGAACCGCGCACCGACCGCATCGACGCCTTCCTTATCATAGGATCCGGAATCGATGTTCACGACATCGCGCAGCAGATCGATCATCGCCTGCCGCTGCGACGCCAGCCAGTCCGTGATTTGAGCTTCCGACATGTGTATCCTCGCGTGGTTCTAGGGCTGTGCTTATAGGGCCTCGCGTAGGCGCGACCTAGTCGCCGGATGCGGTGCGGCCATGTGATAGGTCCCGTAGCCCGGATGGAGCGAAGCGAAATCCGGGAATGCCGATCGCGGAGCTAACCCCGGATTGCGCTTCGCTCCATCCGGGCTACGAGATCTCTTACCGTCATCCTGAGGTGCCCGCGAAGCGGGCCTCGAAGGACGACGGCCCGGCTGTGGCCGTGCATCCTTCGAGGCTCCCCATGGGACGCGTTGCGTCCCATGCCTCGCACCTCAGGATGACGGAGTTAGCGTACGTCGCAAATGAAAATGCCCGGGGCTGGCCCGGGCATCTTCGTTCTCAACCAGCGTGGAGCTTTACGCCCCCACCATCGGCATCCGCGGATATTCGCCCGGCGTTCCCGCCGGCGTGATCGGGATGCCGCCGTCGGAATATTCGTTGAGCTTGTTGCGCAGCGTGCGGATCGAGATGCCGAGGATGTTGGCGGCATGGGTCCGGTTGCCGAGGCAGTGCTTCAGCGTCTCCAGGATCAGGTCGCGCTCGACGTCGGCGACGGTGCGCCCCACCAGCGCCCGCGTCACCTGCTCGGCGGCCATGGTCGCATGCGCCACGGCCGGGGCGGTCTTGGCGAGGTCGAGGCGGTCACCGTCCGGGGTGAGGATGGCGTCGGGGCCGATCTCGTCGCCCTGCGCCATCAGCACCGAGCGGTGCATGGTGTTCTCGAGCTCGCGGACGTTCCCCTGCCAGCGGTTGGTGGAGAGCACGCGGCGCGCGTCCGCCGAGATCGGGCGCACCGGCACGCCGTTGGCTTCGGCATATTTCTTCACGAAATGCTGGGCGAGCTCGAGGATGTCGAGGGGACGCTCGCGCAGCGGCGGGATCTTCAGATTGACGACGTTGAGGCGAAACAGCAGATCCTCGCGGAACGTGCCTTCGCGCACGGCTTCCGCCAGGTTGCGGTTCGAGGTCGCGATGATGCGGATGTCCACCGGCACCGGCTTGGTGCCGCCGACGCGGTCGATCACGCGCTCCTGGATGGCGCGCAGCAGTTTCGATTGCAGGCGGACGTCCATCTCCGAGATTTCGTCGAGCAGCAGCGTGCCGCCGGTCGCTTCCTCGAACTTGCCGATGCGGCGCGCGATCGCGCCGGTGAAGGCGCCCTTCTCGTGGCCGAACAGTTCGGATTCCAGCAGATGCTCGGGGATCGCGGCGCAGTTGATCGAGATGAAGGGACGCTTGGCGCGGGCCGAGCGGGTGTGGACGTAACGGGCCAGCACTTCCTTGCCGGTGCCGGATTCGCCGGTGACCATCACCGAGGCGTCGGAGCCCGCGATCTGCTGGGCGAGCTTGATCACCTTGGCCATCGCCTCGTCGCGATAGACCAGCTCGCGGGAATCGTTGGCGACGGCGGCCAGCACCGCGGCGATCAGCTCCGGATCCGGCGGCAGCGGGATGTATTCCTTGGCGCCGGCGTGGATCGCGGCGACCGCGGCGCGGGCGTCGTTGGTGATGCCGCAGGCGACGATCGGCGCGTGGATGTGCTCGGCCTCGAGCCGCATCACGAGGTCGCGGATGTCGAGGGCGACGTCGACCAGCAGGAGGTCGGCGCCCTTGCCGCCGCGCAGCACGCGCATCGCCTGCTCGTGATCCTCGGCATGGGTCACGGTGGCGCCGTTCTCCATCGCGATCTTGGTGGCGGTGGTGAGCTGGCCCTTCAATGTGCCAATGATGAGAAGCCGCATGTCAGTCTCCTGTCCGTCTGGTCGCGCTGCCGCGCGTCATTCCTTGCGCTACTAGCTGCGTTCGGTCTTGATGATTTCGGTCATGGTCACGCCGAGCTTGTCCTCGACCAGGACGACTTCGCCGCGGGCGACCAGCTTGTTGTTGACGTAGATGTCGATGGCCTCGCCGACGCGGCGGTCGAGCTCGAGCACGGTGCCGGGCCCGAGCTTCAACAGCTCGCTGACGTCCATCTTGGAGCGGCCGAGCACGGCCGAGACCTGCACCGGCACGTCGAACACGGCTTCGAGGTCGGCGGCGGCGCGCGCAGCATATTCGTCCTCGTTGTAGCCGACGTCCGTACCGGTCGGCGGCATCGGGCCGTTGAGATCGGGCAGCGGGACCTGTCCGTCGGTGTCGCTCATGGCTTAGCTCCCCCTGCGGGACGCGATATAGCGTCCGACCATTTCGTCGATCTTGGCCACGATGGCGCCGCGCTCCAGCACGACGCCGCCGTCGGCCCATTCGATCCGGCAGTCGCCGGTGGCGATATCGGGTTCGGCCAGGATCACCAGCCGGCCCTCGAAGCCGCTCTGCTTGGCGAGCCGCTCCATCTTCTCGCGCGCGCTGTCGTAGAGTGCGTCGTTGATGCGCACGACGAGATGCGGCGTCGCGACAAGGTGCGAGAAGCAGTCCTTGACCAGCGCCATGATCTCGCCGAGCGGTTCGGCAGCGACCAGATCGGCGCACAGCTTGCGCGCCACCGCCACCGCCACGTCGACCGCCTCGGTCTCCATCTTGGTCTCGATGTTACCGATGCCGGCGGCGACGCCGCGGACACCGATGTTGATCTCTTCCATGGCGAGCGCGACGCGGCGGTCGCTCTCGGCCTTGGCTTCGCGCTGGCCGGCGGCAAAGCCGTCCTGATAGGCGCGCGCCTCGGCTTCCGCGATCTTCTGGGCGATCTCGGCGGCGGTCGCAGCCTTCTCGCGCGGCGACCGCTCCGGCGCTGCGAAGTCGGTGTCGAACAGGAATTTTGCCGGGGCGCCCATCAGTACACCAGCTCGTCGTCGGCGCGGTTCTTGGTCAGCATGATCTCACCCTTGGCGGCGAGGTCTTTTGCGAGGTTGACCAGCAGCGCCTGGGCCTCGTCGACGTCCCGCAGGCGGACCGGGCCCATCGCCGCCATGTCGTCCTGGAGCATCTTTGCCGCGCGCGAGGACATGTTGCCGAAGAAGAAGTTGCGGACGTCCTCGTTGGCGCTCTTGAGCGCGACGCCGAGCTTGTCCTTGTCGACATTGCGCATCAGGGTCTGGGCCGAGCCGGAATCCAGCTTCACGAGGTCGTCGAAGGTGAACATCAGCGCCTTGATGCGCTCCGCCGATTCGCGGTTGTCCTCTTCCAGCGAGGTGATGAAGCGGGTTTCGGTCTGGCGGTCGAAATTGTTGAAGATTTCCGCCATCACCTCGTGGGCGTCGCGGCGGCGGGTCTGTGACAGGTTGGACATGAATTCGGTGCGCAGCGTCTTTTCCACGCTCTCGATCACCTCCTTCTGCACCGCCTCCATCTTCAGCATGCGGTTGACGACGTCGAGTGCGAGCTCCTCGGGGAAGATGCCGAGCACGCGCGCGGCGTGTTCCGGCTTCAGCTTCGACAGCACGACCGCGATGGTCTGCGGATATTCGTTCTTGAGGTAGTTGGCGAGGACCTCTTCCTGCACGTTGGAAAGCTTTTCCCACATGTTGCGGCCGGCGGGGCCGCGGATCTCGTCCATGATGCCGTTGACGCGCTCCGGTGGCAGGTACTGCTGCAGCAGCCGCTCGGTGGCGTCGAAATTGCCCATCAGCGCGCCGGAAGCCGACATGCGCGAGACGAATTCGAGCAGCATGTCCTCGACCGTGTCGACCTCGACGGTGCCGAGCGTCGACATTTCCAGCGAGAGCTGGCGCACCTCGTCGTCGTCGAGCATCGACCAGATCTTGCCGCCATATTGCTCGCCCAGCGCCAGCATCAGGATCGCGGCGCGCTTGGGTCCCGTCACCGCTTCGGTCTTGCCGCCCGCGCGGCTGCCCTGGCGGGCACCGAGCGTCGAGATCACGCTGGTGATGTCGTTGGAGTTGGCGTTTTGCAGGTTGCCGGCCATGTCAGTTCACTTCTCGATTATTTCGCGGGTTCGGTCAGCCATTGGCGGATGATGGCGACAGTTTCGTTGGGGTTGCGCTCGGCGAGCTCGCCGACGCGATGGACGGACTGGGCATGGACCTGACCCTGAATGGTGGCGACGTCGATCGCGCTCGCGGCGCCGCCCGGCAGCAGCGCCTGCCCGGCAGGCGCGGCCTCCTCCGAAGCGGCGGGGCCGGCGAGGGCGCCGGAGATCGCGGCGGCGACCTCCTCGGAGGCGAGGATGCGCTTGACCAACGGGCGGATCACCAGGAACAGCACGACCAGGCCGAGCAGCATCATCACGCCGAGCTCGACGAAGTACATGACGTCGTCCTTGGTGAACTGGAGCATGCCGAGGAAACCGGAGGGCTCGGCGATCGGGGCGGTGGAGGGGGCGTCGGCAAAGCGCAGGTTGACGACCTCGACCTGGTCGCCGCGCTTCTGGTCGAAGCCGATCGCCGAGCGCACCAGGGTGGCGATGCGGTCGAGCTGTTCCTTGGTGCGGTCCGTGTAGGCGAGCTCGCCCTTGTCGTTCTTGGAATAGATGCCGTCGACCAGCACCGCGACCGAGATGCGGTTGACCCGGCCGGCCTCGGTCACCTCGGTCTTGGTGGTGCGGGAGATCTCGTAATTGTTGGTCTCTTCGGTCTTCTTGCTCTGGTCCTTCGCCGTCGGACCGCTGTTCTGCTGGTTGCCGGGCAGCTCGTTGTTGACGGTGACCTGGCCGTTGTTGTCGGCGGTGAGGCTGCTCTCTTCCCGGGTCTGGCTCGAGCGCAGCACGCGGCCCTCGGGATCGAACTTGTCCGAGGTCTGGGTGATCTTGTTGAAGTCGAAATCGGCGGAGAGCTGGACGCGGGCACGGCCGGAGCCGACCACGGAGGAGACGATGTCCTCGACCTGCTTGCGCATCCGTTTCTCGAAGGCGGTGCGGCGCTCGTCGCCGACCGCCTGCTCCGGATCAGTCGCGGCGCCGTCGGCGAGCAACGAGCCGGCCTCGTCGACGATCGAGACCCGCTGCGGCTTCAGCCCGTTGACGGCGGAGGCGACGAGGTGGCGGATGGCACGGATCTGCTGGGCCTCGAGCGAGCCGCGGACCCGCACCACGATCGAGGCCGACGGCTCCGGCGCCTCGCGCGAGAACAGCGGGCGCTCGGGCAGCACGAGGTGGACGCGGGCGGCCTGGATGCGGTCGATGGCGCGGATGGTGCGGGCGAGCTCGCCTTCGAGCGCGCGGAGATGATTGATGTTCTGGACGAAGGAGGTGGTGCCGAGCGCATCCGACTTGTCGAACACTTCGTAGCCGACGCCGCCGCCCTTGGGCAGGCCGCCCTCGGCGAGCTTCATCCGCAGGCGGGTGACCTTGTCCTTGGGCACCATGATGATGCTGCCTTCATTGCGCAGCTCGAACTGGATGCCCTGTCGCTCCAAATCCTTGATAATGCCCGAAGAATCCTCGACCGAGAGGTCGGTGAACAGCGTCGTCATCTGCGGCGTGGTCACGCGCATGATGACGAACGCGAAGAAGCCGATGAGCGCGGCGGTGACCGCGATCATCGCCCCGAACCGGGCGGCGCCGATACCCTTCAAAAAGTCCGCAAGACCTTGCAAGCAACCGCCCCGAAGCTTCGACCCGCAACCGAGCGGTCGACTGGGCAATTATTGCCTAGGTGATGGTTTCGATATGGTTAACGAAGGTTAAGAGCTGGGACAAAAGTCGCGCCAAAAGGAAACATGAAAAAAATCGGCCTCGCGGGGCGAGGCCGATTTTCGTCGAAAGCTGCAGTTTTCCGGATCGCTTACTGGCGATATTGCTGGATGCGGGTGGTGCGAAGACCCGCCAGACCGTGCTGGTCGATGGAAAACTGCCAGGAGAGGAATTCGTCGACCGTCAGGGTATAACGGCTGCAGGCCTCCTCGAGGGAGAGAAGTCCGCCACGCACAGCGGCGACGACTTCGGCCTTGCGGCGGATGACCCAGCGTTTGGTGCCGGGTGCGGGCAGATCTGCGATCGTCAGCGGACTGCCGTCCGGCCCGATGACGTATTTTACCCTCGGGCGATGGGGTTCTGTCATGGCGTACTCACAAACTCTCAACCACTGAACTCACGCCGTAACCCTACGCGTGCGGGCTTAAAAATCCGCTAAGCCTAAGGCTTCAATACAATTCTCGTTGAAAATGGCTGGAACACAGCCGGCCCGGAGGGCTGGACACCATGATCCGAGCCGGCCGAGCGGGGTCTTCGTAAATACTTTACTAACGAATGGAGCCGGCGAAGCCCCAACTGTCGTCCCTGGGCGCGCGTAGCGCGAGCCCGGGAATAACCCCAGGGAGTAGTTTGACGACGACTCGGGGTTACGGTCTCACGCGAAAACGACGTCCTGTGGTGATGGATCCCCACGTTCGCGGGGATCACATCTCGTGTGTGGCGAGGCGCGCACTTTTAGTTGCTGCTGGTGGCGATGATGCTCTTCACCTGGCTCAGGGTGTAGCTGGCACCGTCGATGGTGAGCAGCGGCGGCGACTGGGTCAGGTCGACGGACGACACCACGCCCTGCACCTGCGCGGCGATGCCGACGTTGTTGTTCGCGACATCCTTACCCGTCGCCGTGATCGTGTACTTGCCGTCCGGCCATTGCGTGCCGTCATTGCCCATTCCGCTCCAGGTGAAGGGAATGTCGGTGCCGGCGGCGGCTGTATATTTGCCGGTGAACACGGTCTGGCCGGTGGAATTGGCAACCGTGATGTCGACGGTCGAGTCGGTCGGCACGTTGAGATGCCAGGTCGCCGACGAGTTCGTCATGGTCGCGGTCGAGCCGTCGACCAGCGCGGTCTTGCCGACGAAGCCCAGCGCCTGAGTCGCCTGCGTGGTCTGTTGCAGGGTGACGAGCTGGGACAGTGAATCGTTGGTCTTGAGCTGCTGCTCGACGCCGGCGAACTGCACCAGCTGCTGAGTGAACTGGTTGGTGTCGAGCGGATCGAGCGGGTTCTGGTTCTGCAGCTGCGTCGTCAGCAGCGTCAGGAAGGTCTGGAAGTTGCCGGCCAGCGTCGCGCCCGTGTTCGAGCTCAGCGAGTTCGACGAGGACGACTTCGGGACGTCGGTGGTCCCGGAGACGGGCGTCGGGGCGGTGGCGGCATTCGTGGTGGTCATGTTCGAATACTCCTCACACTCTGATGTCGACGCCGCTGCTCGATCCGAGCATGCGGCCGTAGCCGCGCCCGACGGGCGCCGCAGCAACGGTGTCGTCTTCGCTGATGATCAGCCGGCGGGCATTGCCGCCATTGTCGTTGTTCTGGCCGGAATTCTGGCCCGATGAATTCTGGTCGCGCAGGCTAAAGGACAGCCCGTTGCTGCCGGTCTTGAGGCCGGCATCGTCGAGCGCGCGCTGCAATTGCGGCGCGTCCTGCCGCAGCATCTGCAGCGTCTCCGGCTTCTCGACGGTGAGATGCGAGGTGACCTGGCCGTTGCGGTCGACATTGATGCGGACGTCGATGCGGCCGAGGTCGATCGGATCGAGGCTGATGTCGAACCGCGTCTTGCCGGCACGCGCGGCCGCGGCAATCTCGATCGGCACGCCGCTGATCGGCACGGCCGTGGAATTTGCCGCGGTCGCGGTGAGCGTCGCGGTCGATGCGGTCGCGGCCGACGTCGTATTGGTCAGAGGCGCCTGGATGGTGGAGGCGGCCTGTGCGCTGGTGTCGGTCGTGGGCACTGCGGCCTGCGTGCCGGCATGCGCGTGCGTGGTTGCCGTCGCCGGCGTCGCGTCGGAGCGGTCGGAGGCGCCGGCCTTCGCGTCGGCCGGGGTCGCCTCGGCCTGCGGCTTGGCGGCTTGCGCATGCGCGGTCGTTGCCGCGGTTTGCGTGGCGTTCGCTTTGCCCGCGTCCTGGCCGATATTGGAGACGTCGCTCTCGCGTTGCGCGGTCGCGACGGCCTTGAACGAAGGCTTCGGCGTGCCCTGGTCGACGGCGGCGACCAGGCCGCCATTCGTCTTGGCATCGGTCGCGGTGCCGTCGGTCGTGCCGGTGGCGGCATCGCCCAGCGTCGTCGTCGTGTCGGCATCGACCTTGATACCCGCGGTCTTGGCGCTCTTGTCGCTCGTCGTGGCGGCGTCGGTCTTGCCGCCTGCGATCTGCGCCGCGGTCGAGGCGCTGGCGGCGATGCCGGCGGCCGCAATCGTCAGCGGCGAGGCGGCGGCATCGCTGGCCTGGCTCGCGGCCGCGTTCGGATCGACCGGCACCACGGGCGGGGCAACCAGGATGGCGTTCGGATCGGGCACGGCGACCGGCGCCGCGTCGGGCTGCACGGCGGCATCGGCGGTGGCGGCAACGGTGCCGTCGGTCTTGTCGCCCTTGGTGCCGTCGGCTTTATCCGCCGATTTGGCGTCGGAGGTCTCGGACTTGTCCTTGGTCGGCTTGGCCGGATCGGCCGTGGCGTCGTTCGCGGTGGGGGCCGATGTGTCGGTGTCGTCGTTCGCCTTGCTCTGCGAGGGCTGGTCGGTCGCGGCGGTATCGCGCGAGCCCTTGTCCGGGGCGGATGACGACGACTCGGTCCGCCGCGGCGCGGTGTCCTGCGATGGCGCGTTGTTGCTGATCGCCTGGGTGTTGCTGTCGACCAGCGAGCCGAAGGAGTCGTTGCTGGACGTGTCCTTGGAGCTCTGCGACCGGGCAGGCTTTTGCTGCGCGCTCTGGACTTGCACGCTGGCTGCTACGTCTGACGCCCGACCGACCACGGAAAACCTCTTGGAAACATCTTCGGCATAGAGGTAGCAAGGAGCGGGCCAGCTTCCTGGAGATCTATTTTATCTAGTAAAATCAATTAATTGGGTGATTTTCGCCGCCGCCGCGAGGAGCGCAAGAGCCCCGCCATTTCTGCCTCCCCGGCAAGAATTGCCCTAAGCGGCCGCCCGCGTGATTGCTTCACCGGAATGCGGCCTATATTAAAGAGCTGCTCTCAGCCGCTTTCGACCGGGCAGTCGTGCCCCCGGGGGAACCAAAGTTCCCGGGGAGCGTCGATGTCCCGCCGGAAGCCGAAGAATGTCCAAGTCATCGCGGATCGCGAACGCCGCCGTCACAACGCTTTAAGGCCCATGCTGAACAGTCTGGATCTCGAAGGCCGTCCTGAGGACACCAGGGTCGTCGTTGCCATGTCGGGCGGCGTCGATTCCTCGACGACGGCTGCGCTGCTCAAGGCCGAAGGCTATGACGTCGTCGGCATCACGCTGCAGCTCTACGATCATGGCGCGGCGACCCACCGCAAGGGCGCCTGCTGCGCCGGCCAGGACATCCACGACGCCCGCGACGTCGCCGCCAAGCTCGGCATTCCCCATTACGTGCTCGACTACGAGGATCGCTTTCGCGAGTCCGTCATCGACAATTTCGCCGACTCTTACGCGCTCGGCGAGACGCCGGTGCCGTGCATCGAGTGCAACCGCTCGGTCAAGTTCCGCGACCTCCTGAAGACCGCGCGCGAGCTTGGCGCGCAGGCGCTCGCCACCGGCCATTACGTCGCCTCGCGCCGCCGCGACGACGGCTCGCGCGCGCTGGTCTGCGCCGCCGACAGCGACCGCGACCAGAGCTACTTCCTGTTCGCGACCACGCAGGAGCAGCTCGACTTCCTGCGCTTCCCGCTCGGCGACATGACCAAGCCCGAGACGCGCGAGCTCGCGCGCCGCTTCGGTCTCGCCGTCGCCGACAAGCACGACAGCCAGGACATCTGCTTCGTGCCGACCGGCCGCTACACCGACATCATCACCCGCCTGCGTCCGAACGCGATGGACCCCGGCGACATCGTCGATCTCGACGGCCGCGTGCTCGGCCGGCACAACGGCATCGCCAATTTCACCGTCGGCCAGCGCCGCGGCCTCGGCATCGCCGCTCACGCACCGCTGTTCGTGGTGCGGCTGGATGCTCCGGGCCGCCGCGTCGTCGTCGGCCCGCGCGATGCGCTGAAGATGCACCGCATCGTGCTGCGCGACGTCAACTGGATCGGCGACGGCGACATCGACCGCGCCATCGGCGCCGGCCTCGAGATGTTCGTGCGCGTCCGCTCGACCCGCAGCCCGCAGCCGGCCTGGCTGCGCGGCGGCAACGGCCATTACGAAGTCGAGCTCGTCGCCGGCGAGGAGGGCGTCTCGCCCGGCCAGGCCTGCGTGTTCTACGACGCGCCTTCGGGCCAGGCGCGCGTGCTCGGCGGCGGCTTCATCCAGAGCGCCGCCGCGAAAGTCGCAACGAGCACTGCGAGGCCGCTGGTGGAAGCGGTACGCGGCTAGAAAATTTCCGGGGCAGGGGGCATGGCAGCAGACATCTCGCGGGCCGGGGTCGAGAAGGCCTATGGCCGCTGGGCGCCGGTCTACGATCTTGTGTTCGGCAAGGTTTTTGACGCCGGACGGCAGTCGACCATCGCGGAGGCCGACCGCATCGGCGGCCGCATCCTCGACGTCGGCGTCGGCACCGGGCTTTCGCTCTCCGATTATTCACGCACCACCAAGATCTGCGGCGTCGACATCTCCGAGCCGATGCTGCGCAAGGCGCAGGCGCGCGTGCGCGCGCTGCGGCTCAGCAATGTCGAGGTGCTCTCGGTGATGGACGCGAAAAACCTCGCCTTCCCCGAAAACTTCTTCGACGCGGTGGTGGCGCAATATGTCATCACCGCCGTGCCCGATCCCGAAGGCACGCTCGACGAGTTCGTGCGCGTGCTCAAGCCCGGCGGCGAGCTGATCCTCGTCAACCACATCGGCGCCGAGAGCGGCCCGCGCAAGCTGTTCGAGCTCGCCTTCGCCCCCATCGCCCGCCGCCTCGGCTGGCGCCCGGAATTCCCGTGGGACCGCCTCGTCAACTGGGCCGCCAGGCACCGCGGCGTCACGCTCGCCGAGCGCCGTCCGATGCCGCCGATGGGGCACTTTTCGCTGATCCGCTACGTCAAATCGTGAGAGCGATTTGCCGGGATCGCGCCGTCGGCCAGCACTGTTGCCGCGCAAGGCGTCTCGAAGGATCGGCCGCGAGGAAACCGCCAGCCAATTTCCCGCGCTTCAATTCGCCGTGCGTCGGCCGGAACCTCCGCATGGCCGGAGACGTTTCCCTCCCATGCGCACGACATCAAACATCATTCTGGCCAGCCTCCTGATCGCCGCCTCAGGCGCCGCGATCGCGCAGGCCCCGCCGCGACCTGCAACGCCGCCGCAAGCGACCGCGCCGCCATCGGCCCAGCACGCCGCCAATTGCATGCCGCAGGACCGCCCGAACCGCGCCACCGCGCCCGACGGCACCACCACCGGCCAATCCCGGGAACCGCTCGGCGACAAACTGGCCAAATCCGACGGCGTGCTCTGCCCGCCCTCCGGCGTTGACCCCGACATGCACGCTCCGGCCCCCTCTACGGACGGTGCCATGCCGGTCATCCCGCCCCCCCGCAGCCCCGGCGGCGACCCGACGGTCAGGCCGAAATAGGGTGATTCTGCCCTCTCCAATCTCGTCATGCCCGGGCTCGTCCCGGGCATCCACGTTCTTGGGCCGGCGGGCGTGGTGGCCGGGACAAACCCAACTATGACGGATTCAGCGATAAATGGGCCAGTATTCACAAGCCGGCTTGCCCCGCCGTAGCCTGGGCGAAGGCGGGAAAAGGCGGTCCACTTTGCTTGACAGCCCGCCGCCCCCTTCCTTATATGCCGCGCGTTCGCGAGATCGGCCTTATTCGGCCCTCGCGCCCTGTGGCGGGGTAGCTCAGCTGGTTAGAGCACGGGAATCATAATCCTGGGGTCGGGGGTTCGAGTCCCTCCCCCGCTACCAAGAAAATAAGTGTCCGACCCGGAGACATGGGTAACAGAACGTACCTAAGACATAGGTGACAACCACGTGCCGTTCGGGTTGTCGAGGGGTTGCAAGGTCATTTCCTCCAGTGGTCGTTTGAACTGACGCGGAA